>DATHKF010000613.1:0-5110 GCA_035489505.1 Bacteroidia bacterium
GCAGTAATCAGGTTCAGATCGTCCTGGCCCCAGTCGCCCCATTCGTCGCCATGTTCCGCCAAAACAATAAAACGTTCTCCGGTGGAGTAGGCATGCCAGCTCGAACCGTATGGTGTTACAAAAATGACAATCGACGCCACAGAATCGTGTTCCTCCATCATGTCATTGCGATAATCATCAATGGCTGCATCGTCTGCGAGGTAGGTCTTGCCGTCGAATTTTACTTTGCCCATAGCAGGCTCTCTCCAGTAATCGTCGAACTCAACATCCAGAGCATCTTTGTTTGCTTTATTGGCCACGTCAATCTTCGTATTCTGCACATCAAATGTCCAGGAAAGATCATTGCTTGGATGCTTAACCACCAACCAGCTGAGCCCGGCCTTAATTTCATTCAGGATTTCATTGCGTGTTGTAGTGGTAAACTTTGGCCCACCCGCTTTGGAAGATTCTACAAACACAATTCCTACGCTATTGCGGCCATGCATTTTCCGGCATGCTCCTGTGGGACCTCCCGCGGGTCCTCCTTGGGATCCGCCCGATTTCGTAGCCCGGTAAACAGTCTGCATAATGCGGAGCAGGTCGGGCGAAAGGAACATTGCGCGGTCCGTTTCTTTCATCCGGTAAAACATCCTGCTCAATTGGTACGCCTCTTTGTCGCTGCCTAACTGTTCCCCGATATAGTTCTTCACTTTCAGGAAGGTTTCAGCAGATATCCTTTTATGATCGACTTTTAATAGCGGCTTAATTTTCGATGGATCAGTTTTTCTCTGCCTGAGTTCCTCATCCAATAGTTTTTTAAACTGCCGGATATCCACATCAACGTATGGAGCCGGTTCTTTTTTTCCAGGGCTATTGTACTTCAGTCCATGGAGGCTTTTGTCTTTTTTGCGGCGCTGGTAATCTGCTGAAAATTGCTGGTTCCACATAGCAGCTATTTCCTGAGCGTGCGGGCTCATTTTTTCCAGTTGATCTTTCGCCAGTTTCCGTGCTGTTTGTGTAGCGAAGATTCCGTAACGGAAGAGTGCTTCCACTTCATCGGGAGTTGCAAGCACTTCGAGCGCTGTATTCCCGTGCTGTATGGGCACAGGAATGTTCAGTTGCCGGCACACACTCCACGCATGGCGGGCAGCTTCTGCAGAAGGATGATGAAGCAGCAGTAAGTAATTCTTTCGGTTGGCTTTCATTTATGGGTTTGTTTATTGGTTACAGCGGAATAATTGGATGAGCCAAAATAGACTATCTGCAACCGCGGGGTCAACCGGAAAACACCCGAATACACGCGTACTTATACGGGAAAAGAGGAGAATATTTCAATCCGGATTCAGGATCGAAGCTAGTGTTGCGGAACACAACAAGGAGTCGCTTCGTTTCTCACCATGAGCGGAAGCTGCCGGAAATGAATTGTGATCAAACTGGAAGATGGCGTTCGGAAGAATTGCAACCAAAAAATTTATTCTCCGGCACAAAAAAATTATGCCGACGCAAGCAAATGGCCGGAATGAAACTCCCCTGCCGAAGAGAATAATGCTGCTGTTTTTCTACACTCTTCCACACACGCCCTGCACAACAGTGCGCACTTATGACATTCTTTGCGCGCATGTTTTTCGCATTCGATCGCGCAGAGCTCACAGATTTCGGCCCAGAGCGCACACAATTGCTTGGCCTGGGCTTGCCCGCGCCCAAGAAATGCAGCTGACATCCTGCACAGATCTGCACAGTAAATGTCCAATTCTATGCATTTTGAAAGCTTATTTACATCTGATGACAGCGAACATGAGATTGCACACTGATCGCATTGCACAGCACAGGATTGACAAGCTGCAATGCACGCCCGGATAATTTCTTCATTCATTGTACCCAATATTGAATTCGACATTTTCAGAAATGGCCGGTGATGGCTGACGGCACGTGGAGAGACATTCAAAAACTGTTCCGTATTGGGAGATAGACGCAAAGGCGCGGAGGGCGCGAAGAAAAACGCAAAGCCTAATCTTGAATTTCTTTGCGCAACTTTTGCGCTTTGTGTCTATTGTTGGAGTAGCGCGAGGCCCTTCAGAACCAGCTCATACCCGGGAACTGAAACACCGTGCTGCTTTGCAAGATCAATCACGTGCCCGGTGAGTGAGCGAACTTCTGTTTTTCCGCCCGCCTGGGAATCGCGATGCATGGAAGATGTTGCCTCGAAAGGAAGCCGCGTGATTTTTGTCCAGGTCAGATCGGCGATATTTTCCGGAAGTGAAATACGACAGGCTTGTGCAACAGCAATGATCTCAGCGATCAGCTGACGCAGCAAAGCGACACGGGTTTCATCGGCAAGAACATTTCCGATGGATTGGTCAAAATACGTGGTGAGACTGGCCAGCGGAGAAATGAAAACGAATTTTTCCCAAACAACGGATTCAATGTTTTCGGGAGTAAAAATATCATTGTGCGCCCGCACAAAAATTTCGTGAAGTTGTTGCACTTTGGATTGCTGTGAAGCATCTGCACCAAAAAACATTTTGTGAATATCTGCCGTTTCTTCAACGATGCCGGGAGAAATACGGTGCGCAACAATGTATACACACCCTTGCCAGGTGTTGGCGTGAGGAAACATTTTCCGGATCCGCCCAGGTGCATCAATCCCGTTTTGCAAGGGAAGAATAACGGTTTGCGGTCCAATGCACGCTGCGAAATGTCCGAGGCTTTCTTCGAGATCGTAACTTTTTACGGAGCAGATCAAAAAATCGGCAATGCCGGCATCTTTGGCTTGGCTGCAAACCCGGTGTGGGTGTGCAGTAAATTTTTCTCCGGGAGTGATGAGTTGAATTCCGTTTTGCGAAATAATTTCTGCCGTTTTTTTCCGGGCGAGAAAGATCACTTCAGTGTCAGTGGAACCGGCATAAGTGCGTGCGAGTTTGGCACCGAAGTAACCGCCAACACCACCGAGGCCGAGAAAAGCCATTTTCATGTGCGGTAAAATTTAATTGCTTCAGTGAATATCAACCAGGCGCGTTGATTCGCCATCATCTGCAACCGTGTAAATGTGCCCGCGGCTTGCAATTGCGTATGCCACGTGCCAGCGTGTTGGCGCCCCGTTTTTGCCCATCACAACTTCTTTGATCACTTTTCCATCGGGCGTAATGCGTACGGCCTGAGCGGTGAGTTCTTTCGTTTTTCTTACGCCGGCAACTTTCGAGGAAGAAGAAACCTGGGGCGCATTCTCTGCAGCATCATTCATCACAAATACCAGGTCTTCACCCATCATTGTGAATGGTGCACCAAACAACGACAAATCATCCTGGCGAAGCTTTACAGATGTCGTGACGCTAAACGCTCCACCAATGCCGAAGGCCCCGGACATTTCCTTGCAGATCTGATCACGGAAAATGGTGCTGATCCAGTTCACTTTGCCTTCAGTCGAAACGGAGATGACCTGCATGGTATACAGCGTGTACATTACTGTACTTCCACCGCCGGGTGCCGCACTGGCCTGCCTGAACACCGGATCAATTACACCGTAGTAACCATTTGCATTTTTGATTACGGAAAGATTGCCCGGTCCGATGGAAGGTTTTCCTTTGGATGCATCCAACGCACCTGGAGTAACAAATTGCGCGGCCTCCAACGGAGTGTTTTTTTCCACGCTGAATGTTTTTCCACTGATGGAGTATGTGCTGAAATATATACCGGACGCTGCGTATTGCTCCCTGCATAAACCAAACAGCACCACGTTATCGCCATCCGGAAAAATTTCGAATGACAAAAAGCTCTTGCCCGTCGGTTTGATCGCAACCGAATCGGTAGTCTGTGAAGACGCAGGCAGTACAAACAACCAAAGTTCCGACCCCTCCCACTTTCCTTTTTTCTTCACGGTTATTTTCTCTGCATAGTAAATAATATCGCCGTTGTTCGTCATCGAAAATGAACTTGCCGCAACAAGACCATGCTTCGAGTTTTTGTACATTCCGGAAGTCTTTGTGAACAGCGATTTGAACCCGGAGTCAAAACCGTACCACGTGAATTCCTGCGATTCCGTTCCCCTGAACGTCACGACAAATTTCGAACGGTCGGGAGACGCGAGTACCTGGCTGCTTCCCGGCCATTCTTTTTTGTTTATGATAATAACCAGAAACTCTTTGTCAGTTGCCTGACCTTTTCGACCATCAAAGCCAACGGTATTGTAGTAATACGTGGTGGTGCTTGCTTTTTTATTGCTGACTGCAGACACAACAATAAACCCTTCTGTAGTCGCGAAAAGTCTTTTGAATTCCGGGGCGTTTTTATCGCCTGAAATTATTTCCGTGGAAAAGCTCGACTTGGCTGCACCGGCTTCCTGTTTTTCAATGAACCAATCTCCGTTCTTGTTGCTGGTCAGGAAATACAAATTACCAAGCGAGTCTGCATGTGTAAAGTTTCGCAGGTCGTTCGTCAGCTCCAGTGTATTTCCCCAGTCTGTGGTAAGCTCTTGTGCAGAAGCGGGGATTGAAAACCACAGCGAAAGGATAAAAGGAATTAGTTTTTTCAGCATGCTTCAAATGTATGGTATTTCAGGCTCCACGGTGTTAACGGCTGAAACAGAAAAGGGCTCCAATGGAGCCCTCTGTCTGATGTATAATCTCTGAAACTTATCCTTTCAACGCTTCCGCTCCACCCACAATCTCCAGGATTTCATTGGTGATTGACGTCTGGCGTGCTTTGTTGTAGGTAATGCGAAGATGCTTGAGAAGATCTCCTGCGTTGTCTGTTGCTTTGTGCATGGCCGTCATTCGTGCACCGTGTTCAGATGCAAATGAATCGAGCAGCGCTTTGTACAATTGTGTCTTGAGCGATCGCGGAATCAAATCCTGAACGATCTCTTCTTTGCGCGGTTCGAAAATGTAATCGGCTTTGCTGGCTTTGGTTGCCCCTGCAGTAGGAACTACGGGGAGAAACTGTTCGGCCTGTGTAATTTGCACAGCAGCGTTTTTGAACTGGTTATAGTACAGAACCACTTTGTCAAAATCACCGTCCGCAAACGACTTCATGATGCGTTCTGCGATAGGTGCAGTTTTTACATAACTCATTCCATCAAACAACTCGTTGGTATTTCCCAATTCAGGAAATGCAGCATTGAGCGTTGATTTTTTAA
>DATHKF010000614.1:0-2119 GCA_035489505.1 Bacteroidia bacterium
GATTCATCCAACGCATACTATTCGTACGACAACAGTGCCCACATGGCGCCGTACAACCTGAACGTAACCATGACAGCAAGCGGTGGCAACCAGCCGTTCAGCATTCAGCACCCGTACCTGGGAATGAACTATGTTATTTGCACACAGGGAATATACCCGGCGCGTAACTAACAACCAGTAATTTTGAAAATCAAAGAAAAACGGGAGCTTAGGTTCCCGTTTTTCTTTGCACTTTTATTTCCTCAAACACACCATTTATGTCTACGCGAATAGGATTACTTCTTCCGCGCTCCACAGATTATCCTGCTTTGAGTTTCGATCTGCTGGACAGTGTCAAACTTGCACTCAGCCAGCAGGGCTTTTCCGATGTGCAGTGCTTTACAGAAAATACAGGATTCGGGGAAGACGCATCGGATATTTATTCGAAAGCCGAAAAACTCATTATCGAAAAAGATGTACACCTGCTGATCGTTTACAGCTCACCGGTTTCAACGGAAGGACTGGGCAATCTTGCTGCAGTGACCGGTAAACCATTTCTCCTCCTCGATGCAGGAATGCAATACATTAAATCACCATTGAATCCCAATTGCCTGTACATCACTTTGCAGGGATTGCATGCGTGCCGCCTTGTTGGACGCATGGCCGGAGAAAATAAGAAACAGGTAGTGAATGCAACTTCGTTTTTCGATGCAGGTTATCGCGGACCATTCGATGTTGCCAAAGGAATTGAAGAAGCCGGTGGAGCGATCATTGGGAATTATATCAGCGGTCACCGCATCGACGACTTCAGTATTGCGGGTTACATGGAGCAGCTCAAAGCCTCGAACGCAAATGCTGTTGTTGCATGCTTCAGTACATACCTGGCTGGCCTTTTCTTCGATGCATTGAAAGCAGATGCACCAGCATCTGTCGCCCAGCCATTCTATTGTGCACCGTTCATGGCAGAAGAAAATTTGCTGGGCAAGCATGATTTTCCGGGAGGTGAATTTCATACGGTAACACCCTGGACAAAATCACTGGATTCACCGGCACAGCAGGCTTTCGCGGAAATATTGAAAAAAGAGAAAAACAAAACACCAAATATTTTTCTCCTGCTCGGTTGGGAAGCCGGACTCACAGCAGCACACATTCTTCAATCGGGGAAAACCGCAGATGAAGCCGTTGCAGGCTGGACCATAGAAAGTCCGCGCGGCCCGGTGAAATTCCACCCGAAAACGAACAGCGCGTATGCACCCTTGTACCGTGGCAGTATCATGAGCGGTGAAGATGGTAAATGCAAACTGATGATCAGTGAAACGATACCCGTTACTGCTGAAGAACATCTTCACCTTTTCAATGATGGACCGGAAGGCCCGGTGACGAACTGGAAAAATACGTACTTCTGCTCCTGATGAAAATAGCCGTGCTTTGTAACGACCGCCTTGCGCTACCTGCCCTGCGGCTCCTGATCCAGAACAAGCTCGTTGTGGCTGTAGGCACACCCAACAGGGAATCGGAATTTCGCGCAGTAATTACGGAATTATGCAAACAGGGCAGTGTTCCGTTACAGGTATTTGCACAAAAAGAATTTGAGTCTTCACTGGCAAACTGGTTGCAGCAACATCACCCGGACGTTGTACTCGTCAAAACATTTCCCTGGAAAATTCCTGGTGTGTTATTGACTGTCCCCGCGCATGGATTTATCAATTTTCATTATGCCCCATTGCCTGAATGGAGAGGGCCTTCGCCGTTGTTCTGGATGATCAGGAACCGTGCAAAAGAGATTGGAGTTTCTGTGCACCGCATGGACCCCGATTTCGACACGGGAGATATTCTTGTGCAAAACCGTGTGCCGTTGTCACCGGAACTTACCATGGGCATGTGTACCGCACAACTTGCGTTTATGGGTGCAGACAGTACTGCGCAGTTGCTGCAGGCCTTGCACACCGGCTCCATCCAATCTTCCACGCAGGATCATACAAAATCCGGTTGGTTCAAACGGCCAGCCGCGGAAGATCTCCGCATCCATTGGGACACGATGAGCGATGAGGAAATCAAAGCGCTTGTGAAAGCCTGCAATCCATCTTCCAAAGGAGCCGCCACGAGTTACAAAGGCTGGACATTTGGCCTCACAGAAGTT
>DATHKF010000615.1:0-3032 GCA_035489505.1 Bacteroidia bacterium
GGATTGATTTTCCAGGTCAGCCTGCAGCTCTGGAAGTTTATAATAATGAGTTATGGATGTTTGGTGGTTTTACAACCGTCATTGGGATACCGGCTTGTGTCGCTCGATGGAACGGAACAGATTGGTGCACTGTTGGTGATACATTTTATCCAAGTGGAGTTAGTGATGCTGCTGTTTACAACAATGAACTCTATATCTGTGGCGGTTTTAGATCAATTAATGGAGACACGGTGAACTTTATTTCAAAGTGGGTTGGCGGAAACTATTCTGATAGTTGCGGAAATACAACTGGAGTCGAAGAACCAACCAGGGCAATTTTACCCCTTGTATATCCGAATCCTGCAAGCGATATAGTGACGTTTCAATTTTCCGGTTCACCCGAATCACGTTCAATAATTATTTACGACCAACTTGGCAAAGAAGTTTGGCGGGAAGAAACGAACGAATCTTCAATGATAATCTCATTGCAGGAATTTGCCGAAGGAATTTATTTCTATTCCATTATTAACGAAGCAGGCCAATCAACCACCGGAAAATTCATCGTTGCGCGGTAAACTTAACCTGAGTACCACCGGAAAAACAACATCATTATGAGAAAATGTAAACCGTGGTTTCCGGGATTTATACTAATTGCTCTCCTCTTCACCAGCACGCTCAATGCCAACAACACAACCACCCGTGCTGGATGTATATCCCTTCAGACGATTTCCGGTAACATCCGAAGCCTCGACGGAAAATTATTACTTTCTGCACCACCCACCATTAGCGATTTTGCACTCATCCACTGGGGCGATGGCGTTGACCAGTCCTTTCAATTAAACCTGTTTCCCGTTTCAAATTACAACGGAGCATACCTCGTCTCAATCGACGCACAACATTCATACTCACCCGGCAGTTATACACTCTCTCTTGAATGCGGCCGACGCGTGCCATGGATCCGAAACATGCAGAACAGCGACACATCTTTATTTTCATTACAGGCAGACGTTGTAGTTGATCCGAATATCGGTGCCAATTCGAGTCCGGTGAATGATACAACCAACCTCGAAGCAGAAATGACGGTTGTCACCATCAACACTATTTCCATGACTGCGCCCGATGCCGAAAATGATAGTGTAGCCTGGGGCCGGACCATTGTATCGGGAGCCATTGGTTATGTTTATCCGGAAATGTCCGGTGGTGGAAATTTCAGTCTGTTTTCCACGCTGAATAATTATGAGTGGAACCCTCAAACTCCAGGACTCTATTCAGTATGCTTTTCTTTTGAAGAATGGCGGCTGTTGATTAACGGCAATCGGATTCTCGTGGGAACAGTCACGCGCGAAGTACTCATAGATGCAGGACAGGTCTCTGCTGTGACAGAGCACAACATTACCAATTGCTCAGTGTTTCCGAATCCGACGTCACAAATTATAACGTTTCAATTTTCAGCTGTGCCGCAATTGCGCTCACTGATTATTTACGATCAACTGGGCCGCGAAGTCTGGCGCGAAGAAACCATCGCCAATTCCATCTCCCTGTCCGTTGAAGATTTCGCCGAAGGAATTTACCTCTACCAGGTCCTGGAATCGTCCAACATTTCCGCCATAGGGAAGTTTGTGGTTGAAAAATGACCTTAGAGCCCGATTCCGGCCGGTTTATCCCCTCTCCCATTACTCCTTTTCAATAACTTTGCACATTCAACCCACGGTATGAAACGTAGTGTGCTTTTCCTTCTTCTCGCAGTGTGTTCACTCGCGGTCAATGCCCAGATGTACACCGCCGGCGGACCATTTACTCCCGCTGTGCGCGATTCTGTAGATACCTGGCCGAAAGATAATCTCCGTCCATGGTCGCTGCAGGAGTGTATTGCGTACGCGCAGGTCCACAACATCCAGGTACAATTGCAGGAACTGAATGTGCGCATGAGCGAAACAAATCTTCGCGCCAGCCAGGGACAATTGCTTCCGAACCTGAACGCAGGCGCTACGCACACGTACCAGTACGGGCAAACTGTCGATCGGTTCACGAATACATTCGTGAATGACCGCGTGTTGAACCAGAACTTTTTCGTGAGCAGCAACTATACTGTGTTTGCCGGCATGCAGAATTACAATACGGTTCAGCAGAATAAATATTCACTCGAAGCCAGCCAGTTTGGTGTCGACCAGATGCGCTACGATATTTCAATGAACGTGGCCAATGCTTACCTGAATATTCTCTTTACACAGGACCAGGTGGAAATTGCGAAGCGGCAACAAGCGCTTACGCAAGCCCAAGTAGATCGCACGCTGATCCTTGTCGATGCCGGAGCATCTGCGCGTGGAATTTTGCTTGACCTGCAAACACAGCTCGCCCTCGAAACAGTTACAACGGTAACCGCTGAGAACAACGTAGTGATCGCTTACCTCACGCTTACCCAGTTGATGAATCTCGACACCACCGAAGGATTTACAATCATTCGTCCTGATCTTCCGCTTCCGGGTGAAGGAGTGCTTGCGGAAACACCTCAGCAGATCTATCTCGTTGCAGAAGGAACGCAACCTGCGATCAAGCAAGCGGATGCAAACATCAAAAGCGCAGAGAAAGGCGTTGATGTGGCACAAGGTGCATTGAGTCCCACACTTTCTTTGCAGGGATCATTGGGAACGGGTTATTCCGGTGCTGCGCAAAGTGCAACGGCAACTCCGAATGGGGCAGATACGGTTGGCATTACCACCGGAGGCGATTTCGTTCTCGTTCCGGGATTCGATTACAATTACGCAACCGTTCCATTCTCTGAACAACTCGACAACAACTTCAACCAGAGTTTTGGTTTGCAGTTGACCATCCCGATCTTCAATCGCCTCCAGGTAAGTACCAACATTCAGCGCGCGCAGATCCAGTACCAGAACGCGCAACTGAACGCCGACCTTGCCCGCCAGAATCTCGACAAGAATATTCAACAGGCCCACGCTGATGCGAAAGCCGCCCTGGAAAAATACCGTGCACAGGAAGCCGGTGTTACAGCCGCGAAAGAAGCCTTCAAGTACACCGAAGAAAGATTCAACGTG
>DATHKF010000616.1:0-2596 GCA_035489505.1 Bacteroidia bacterium
GTGTCAACAGAAATGCGACCAAATCCAGTTTTTCAGAGATCGCGAATCCCTTGTTCAGCTTCAACGGTCCTGCGATGTACTCCTTGCCAGTGGTCCCTTCGGAATAATGGCTGATCACCTGGAACAACGTATAAAATCGTCCGTCGTGCATGTACGGATACGAGTAACCCACGTTGCGCAGCGAAGGAATCTTGAAGAGAAACGAATCTTTCGCGGCACGCGTGATGTTGAATCGGCCAAGATCGTTCAACGCCGGATCAGGTGACAAACCATTGCGGGCGTATTCATACGTGGAGAAAAGTGGTTCGCGGTGACACACATTGCAATGCGCCTTAAACAGTGCATACCCTTTTTCTTCCTGCGCGTTGAATGTTGCGGTGTGTTGCGTCACGCTATCGTATTTTGAATTTGCAGAAACCAGTGTCAGCTGAAATTGCGCCAACGCCAGCAAAACATTTTGTCCCGTGATGAGTGAATCGCCAAAGGCTTTGTAAAACATTTGCGGATAAAAACGGGAACGTTGCAGTTTAACAACCACGTGCGCGATGTTCTCATGCATTTCAGTTGCACTGTTGATGGGCGCAAGTGGCTGCACTTCGATGTGATTGATCGCACCATCCCACATAAACTGCTTCTGCCAGGCCAGGTTGAACAAAGCCGGAGCGTTGCGCGTGCCAATGCTGTCGTGAACGCCATGACTTAGACTGTGATCGACATGTGCGAACGCGTTGTATGGCGAGTGACACGAAGCACAGGAAGTTGAACTGTCGATCGAAAGAACGGGATCATAAAAAAGTTGTCTTCCCAATTCAATTTTATCCCCGGTAAGCGGGCTGGCCTTAAAATCGTAAACCGGTTCCGGGAAATATTCGGGCCACGTTACGAGAGAAGAACCCGCACGGAAAGCGAGCACAATCACGGTCACCACAAGCAGGACGATGAAATTCTTTTTCATTCGCGAATGTCAAACATATTGGCCGCATGCGCGGATAATTCCACGGCCTTTAGGGACGGTGACATCACGTGAGAAAGTGTTGCCATATCGGTCCGCGAGAAAAATTGTTCGACATCGATGTTCACCACAAAATCACCGGTATCATGCACTTTCAACTCCACCGTTCTCAGCGCATTATTCGGCGCGGCATAACCACCGAGGTGATACTGAAATTCATTTTTGTTCTTCACGCAAAGGTTGCTGCTTCCTTCCAGCTTCAGGTTGATGTAGCCGCTCTGCCAGCTCCAGTACATTCCCCGCGTAGGATCGAGATCGCCCCCGCCAACGCCTGCTACATTCGTTGCACTGTCGATGCCGAGTTGAAACCGGATGGAAGTGATATCGTAATGCGAATAGAACGGAACACGGAAACTTCGGGAAGTACTGTCGAATAAATCAATGAGTTTGTAGTCGAATGTACCCATCACGAGATCGCCGGCCATAAGCTCGACTTTGGAAATGTAAAAGCGGCACACGCTCACACTGATGGAGTCGCCTTTTGCCGCGCAGAAATATTTTTTGTTCTGCACGAGAGGTTCTTTCCCGAATGTTCCGGTGAAGGTGATTTGATCGTTGCGCAGATCGATGAAGGATGAACTTCCGAACAGGATGATCGTAACCAGGCACAGGAGTAAGAATTGTTTCGGAAGTTTCATCGTGTTCAGCCGTATGAAATTACTGAGAAATTATGATGAGATCGCCGTTGATTTTGGGATTGCGGTGAATGGGTGATTTGATGCGATGGACACGGAGTTCGCTTCGCTCACCGGTTCTTTTTACCACAGATTACGCAGATTCATTTGGGTGTTAACGCACAATGTCATCGCACCCGCAGATCGTACAAAATTCCTTTAGCAAGCCTCTCACAATTTCGATCTGCGCGATCAGCGAAATCTGCGGCAAAAAATAACACCTTAATCTACATCATTGCGTAATTTCGTCCCATGGCCAACCGTTCCATCCTTTTCGGATGCATTTCCGCAGCCCTCGCTGTCATTCTCGGCGCTTTCGCCGCACATGGACTCGAGAAACATCTCGAAACCGGTCTCATGGACCTGCACCGGATGGAGATCTTCGAAACCGGCGCACGTTACCAGATGTATCACGCGTTTGCGTTGATTGCTCTGGGGCTCATCGCAAAAGTGTTTGGTGAAAGCAAATTGTTGAAAGCAGCGATGTGGTTGTTCGTCACCGGAATTCTTTTCTTCTGCGTGTCGCTGTACCTGCTCGCGACGAGAAATGTGATCGGGATGGAGAACTGGACCTGGCTTGGACCGATAACACCGTTGGGCGGATTGTGTTTTATTACCGGGTGGATTTTGCTGGCGGTTGCAATCGTGAGAAAAAAAATAACCACAGGGAGCACTGAGTGATCCGCCGCGGCGGATCACAGAGGTTCACTGAGCATCACATACATACACTCAGTGAAAATCCTCCTGTGTGCTCTGTGGTAAAAGAAACAAAAAAAATCGCGAAGCGATTGCGCCGTGCCGATACGGGAAACAAATAAGTAATACACACCGTGACGGAGTTCACCCTGAACTTGTCGAAGGATGGTAAATTTTAAAATAAGTAAACCCAAATCGCGAAGCGATTGCGCCG
>DATHKF010000617.1:0-6275 GCA_035489505.1 Bacteroidia bacterium
AATCGATCACTGATGCAGAAGGAAATATCCGCATGGATGTTTCTACTTTGGAGAACGGTGTTTACTTCACTTCATTGGAAGTTGATGGCAAACAGGTTTCTACAAAGCGATTGGTTGTAACACACTAATCGATACATGAAAAAATTATTTTTCAAAGCGGCTCCGGTTATTATCGGGGCCGCTTTTTTCTTTCCGCAAATCCTTGGCGCGCAAAGCACGAGTGATATCTATGATTTCAACGGCAATGATGTGAAGGGTGATACGATGTATTTCTGGGTTCCTGCCGGAGGTACGCACTACATCGATTACAACCAGTTCAATGTCAGCGAGAACGACGTTACTTATAAAGTGCAAAAGAGCTACCCGGTAATAATGCCTGGCGCTTCAGCATGGTTTTGCGTGTTTTGCAATGGCAGTTCCGCTAACCCGCAAAGCCAGTGCTATACTCCTTCAGGAATGTTCTCGGGTGATTTTTACACGCAGCCGGATTCATTCAACATGCTGCTTTGTGATTTTGCGGCAGGCCCGAACTTCGGAACATCACTGGTGCGTTACAAATTCTACGATGTGAACAACCCGGCAGACTCCGCCTGGATTTTGCTTTGGTACAATGTAACACCGGTGGGAATTGCAGAAAGTTTTGTCCCTGCAGGAGCATTGAATAACGTGTACCCGAACCCTTCGAACGGAACGACAAACATTTCGTACTCTTCGAATACGGCGAAATCAGAAGTTGTGATTACTGACCTTACCGGCAAAGAAATTTACCGCGAACAAACGGCGCAGCAAACCGGAATTCTTTCCGTGAACACGCAGGAGTGTGCACAGGGCATGTACATGATTTCACTGGTAAGTGATGGTGTTGTTGTTTCGAGAAAAAAACTGATCGTCCAGTAAAAACGACAGGCGCAGTTATTGTTATCGTCCGTAATTCAGGTAACGTATCCGTATCCGTTTAAGTTCAGCCGCAGATTTCGCTGATAACGCAGATTCTGTGTTGCCACATTTTAAAATAATTAATCCGCGCAGCGGACCATTAATCATTTTAAAATTTTTAGCAGGTTTCACATCTGCGCTATCAGCGAAATCTGCGGCAAAAAAGAATGTTGTTATTGGCAAAGCAACTCTACACCATCTTCAACAGATTGCCGACAATAATAGGTATTGCGGAACCTGCTTTTTCTTTGTAGAAAATTACGTTCGGAAGTTCTTCCACGTTCACATCATTCGGGTCAACCACGTAAAGCTGGCTTTGCTTCGGCACTACGTGAACCAGCCCGGCAGCAGGATAAACATTCAACGAAGTTCCTACTGTAATCAGCACGTCGGCCGTAGCGGTTATATCCTGCGCGCGCGTCATCTCCGGAACCATTTCTCCAAACCACACAATGTGCGGGCGCAATTGCGAACCTTGCTCGCAACGATCTCCGGGATTTAACTGCCATCCTTTGATGGAATAAATAAGCGCAGGATCGTATGTACTTCTCGATTTGCGGATCTCTCCGTGGAGATGAATTACGTTTTTCGAACCGGCACGTTCATGCAGATCATCCACATTCTGCGTGATCACGGTTACATCAAATTTCTTTTCGAGTTCCACCAGCGCTTTGTGCGCAGCATTGGGGCTTGCTTCAATCACCTGTTTGCGCCGCTCGTTGTAAAACTGCAAAACAAGTCCGGGATTATTCCGCCAGGCTTCTGGTGTAGCCACTTCTTTCACGTCGTATTTGTCCCACAGGCCGCCGTTGTCGCGGAACGTACTGATCCCGCTCTCCGCGCTGATCCCTGCTCCCGAAAAAATGACGATGTGTTTGCGTTTTTTCATTGCCCGTGAAGGGTGAAAGATAAGAGGATTTTTGTCGTCGATGATGATTGTTGTTTTTCAGGTAGTGGGTCGGTTTGATTTTTTATCAACCACATAGAGGGAACATAGTTTACATAGGTTCGGGGCGTAAGAATGTTTGAGTTCACATGAGCATCGAACATTGCCTTTGGCAATGCTATGTGCGCTTCATTTTGAGCTATGCCTATGTTTTCTATGTCACTATTGTGGTTAATTATTATTTGAAACTGACCCACTACTGTTTTTCAGAACAATTCTCCCGGCAATGAGTGGTCTCCCCTTACTCAACCGCTTAAGCAGTTTTCATGGGGACTTTGTTCCCCATCGGGAACTTGAATAGCTGATTATCAGGCAATTTCAGTGCAAAAAGACAGTATCACGAGTCTCGGTTTTGCTTATCTTCGTCGTTCCCGTTTTTTTGAAGCAAATCAGGGCGGGAGTCCATCAAAAAGTAATATGGCCAAATTCAGAAAGCAGGAAGCGCTGGACTACCATTCACAAGGCAGACCAGGTAAGATTGAGGTAATTCCCACCAAGCCTTACAGTTCACAGCGAGATCTAACACTGGCATATTCTCCCGGGGTTGCTGACCCTTGCCTGGAGATCGAAAAGAATCCGGAAGACGCTTACAAATACACCTCCAAGGGAAATCTTGTCGCCGTAATTTCCAACGGGACCGCAGTACTCGGTCTAGGAAATATCGGGCCGCTGGCGTCGAAACCAGTGATGGAAGGGAAGGGAATGCTGTTCAAGATTTACGCCGACATTGATGTGTTTGACATTGAAGTGGACGCGAATGATATTGACACATTTGTTCAGACCGTAAAAGCCATTGCGCCCACGTTCGGTGGAATAAATCTCGAAGACATCAAGGCACCAGAGTGTTTTGAGATCGAGCGTCGCCTCAAGGAAGAACTTGATATTCCGCTGATGCACGATGATCAGCACGGAACAGCAATTATCTCTTCCGCTGCATTGATCAATGCCTGTGAAATCGCCGGCAAAAAACTCGAGAAAGTAAAACTCGTTGTGAACGGTGCAGGGGCTTCTGCCATTTCCTGTGCAAGGATGTACGTGGCGGTTGGCGTGAACAAAGAAAACATCACGATGCTCGACAGCAAAGGAATTATTACTGTCGACCGTGAAGACCTCGACGAGAACAAAAGATTTTTTGCGCGCAAGAAAGACAAACGCGAAACGCTGGCCGATGCTATGAAAGATGCCGACGTTTTCGTAGGCCTTTCCAAAGGAAATATCGTCAATGCCGATATGGTCCGCGGGATGGCCAAGCGCCCGATTGTGTTTGCGCTTGCGAATCCCGATCCGGAAATTCCGTACGAAGAAGCGATGGCCGCACGCAAGGATATCATCATGGCTACCGGCCGTTCCGATCATCCTAACCAGGTGAATAACGTACTCGGGTTCCCGTTCATTTTCCGTGGAGCACTTGATGTGCGTGCTACGCAGATCAACGAAGCCATGAAACTGGCAGCGGCATATTCCATTGCACAGCTGGCTAAAGAACCGGTTCCTGACGATGTGAACCTCGCTTACGATACACGCGGATTAAGCTTCGGCGCAACATACATTATTCCAAAGCCTATTGACGGACGCTTGATTGCGACTGTTGCCCCTGCCGTAGCGAAAGCTGCTATGGAATCGGGTGTGGCGCGTCGTAACATCACCGACTGGGACGCTTACCGCACAGAACTCATCAACCGCATTGGTCTCGACAATAAACTCATGCGGACTGTAGCGTCGAAAGCGCGCCAGAATCCGAAACGTGTTGTTTTCGCTGAAGCCGACACGTACAAAATTCTCAAGGCAGCGCAGGTCGTTAAAGACGATGGCATTGCCCGGCCAATACTCCTCGGAGACGTGGCTAAGATCAACCGCCTCATGGAAGAGCACAATCTCGACCTGGGCGATACCACCATCATTGACCCGCGTAGTCCGGGGCAGGAAGAAAACCGCTACCGGTTCAGCGAAATGCTTTACCAGAAGCGTAAACGCCGTGGACTGACCCAGTACGAGGCGAAAAAACTCATGCAGGACCGGAATTATTTCGGCGCTATGATGGTCGAAACCGGTATGGCCGACACGATGATCTCCGGCCTCACCCGGAAATACGGCGTTCCCATTAAACCTGCTTTACATTGCATTGGCGTACAGGACGGCGTGAAAAAAGTGGCCGGGATGTACATGATTTCCACGAAACAAGGCAACTTTTTCTTTGCCGACACGACTATGAATGTGGAACCCACTGCCCAGGAACTGGTTGACATTACAGTCCTCACAGCACAGGCGGTCAGACAATTTAACATCGTGCCACGCATTGCCTTGCTTTCGTACACCAATTTCGGTTCAGCCAGTGGACCTCTTCCTCAAAAAGTTCAGGAAGCGGCGTCCATTCTGCACAGGGACTATCCCGGACTGATTGTGGACGGAGATCTGCAGGCCAACTTCGCACTGAACAATGAACTGCTCAAGGAAGTATTTCCTTTCAGCGAACTAGTCGGAAAGAAAGTCAATACACTGATCTTCCCGAATCTCGCTTCCGGAAATATCGCTTACAAAATGATGCAGGAATTGGGAGGCGCTGAAGCTATCGGACCCATCCTTCTGGGATTGAAGAAACCAGTGCACATTCTTCAGTTAGGAAGCTCAGTCCGTGAAATCGTGAACATGGTGACGATCGCCGTGATGGATGCACAGTCAAGAAAGCAGTAGTGTATGTTTAACCATTTTGAAGGAAAACTCACCGTGAAAACACCAACGTACGCCGTTATCGATTGTGCAGGTGTTGGCTACATGCTGAACATTTCCCTTCATACATACGCTAAACTCCCCGAATCGGGGAACTGCAGATTGCTGTCGCACCTCGCTGTACGTGAGGACGCAATGGTACTGTTCGGTTTTGCAGATGATGAAGAAAGAGAATTGTTTCGTCAATTAATTTCAGTCTCCGGTGTGGGTGCCGGCACTGCACGGATGATTTTGTCTTCATTGACTCCTGCAGAAATTGTATCAGCTATTCATTCAGGAAATGTTGCAGCTTTGAAGTCGATCAAAGGCATAGGAGAGAAATCAGCACAGCGGATCATTATTGATCTGAAAGGAAAATTCGGAAAGGACCAGTCCATTAATCCCTTACAATTTTCCGCAGCAGACAATAAGCTTCGCGATGAAGCGTTATCAGCGCTGGTCGCTCTTGGTTTTGCCCGCAACACGGCCGAAAAAGCAATAGATAAATCATTGAAATCAGAGGGTAATGTGGTTTCCGTTGAACACCTTATCAAACTCGCATTAAAAAACCTCTGAACCCCCAACCATTGAACGCAATCCTAAAATATACCATCGCAGCCGCAGCCTCTGTCTCTCTACTGGCCACAGTAATGAGCAGCGATGCGCGCGTAAGCACCGGCCAGCGCGGACTCGTGGGTGGCACGGACAGTCCCGCCGTGGATTCCATGGCGTATCCTTTCGACGATCAGAGCGGACTTGACCCACTTTACTGGGACAACAACGCCCCGCTGAAACTGAATGATCCGCCGAACATCAAGACCACCGTTACATACGATCCCGATTCAAACATTTATGTCGTAGAACAGAAAATCGGCAATGTCGATTACCGTCCGCCGACGTACATGACGTTTGAAGAATACATGTATTACGATGTGCAGAAATCGGTAGACGATTACTGGAAACAGCGTGAAC
This sequence comes from Bacteroidia bacterium, assembly GCA_035489505.1. Lineage (GTDB taxonomy): Bacteria > Bacteroidota > Bacteroidia > Palsa-965 > Palsa-965. The sequence goes on from DATHKF010000617.1 coordinate 5,561, forward strand.
ACGCAGAAAGCCAGGCACAGGGCCGCGGCAGTAAAGGGTTGATTCCGCCGATCAAAATCAACAGCGAAAAATTCGACCGGATCTTTGGTGGCGGAACAATTGATATCCGTCCGCAAGGTTCTGCCGAATTGATTTTCGGTGTAAACGTAAACCGCACCGACAACCCGGCATTGCCTGAACGCCAGCGCAGAATTTCAACGTTCGAATTCGACGAAAAAATTCAGTTGAACGTAGTTGGAAAGATTGGTGAGAAATTGAAACTTACCACCAACTACAACACGGAATCAACGTTCGAATTCGAGAACCAGATGAAGCTCGAGTATACCGGCTTCGAAGATGAGATCATCAAGAAAATCGAAGCGGGTAACGTAAACTTCGGGTTGAATTCTTCGCTCATTACCGGAAGCCAGACGTTGTTTGGGATCAAAACGGAATTCCAGTTCGGTCGTTTGACTATGACGAATATTATCTCGCAGCAGCGCGGTAAAAAGTCGGAAGTGAACGTAACCGGTGGTGCGCAGGTCACCAATTTTGAAGTGAACGGCGACAATTACGAAGCGAACAAACACTTCTTCCTGTCGCAGTATTTCTGCCACAATTACAACCATGCGCTCGCCAGTTTCCCGGTAATCAATTCCGGTGTAGCCATTACCCGTGTCGAAGTCTGGGTAACGAACCGTACCGGTGTTGTAGATAACACGCGAAACATTGTGGC
>DATHKF010000618.1:0-14776 GCA_035489505.1 Bacteroidia bacterium
ACATGCACTTCTTTCATCCACGCATTAAATACCTTTTTGTACGATTCCATTTCCTGGCGAAGTATATGCACATAGCGCATATCAACTTCGCCATACATTTCGAAACCGTATGTACCCGTGGCAATGTATGCAGCATGATAGCGCATCAGCGCCGCATTCTGCACAGTGATCAGCCAGTCCCCGCATTCAAAGACACCTGCGAACTTAGGGGCAAGCATGCAAGCCGATTCCAGCATGGGCGAATGAAATTCGCGATCCTGCTCGGGTAACGACTCAATGACCGCATTTACAGTATTGAGTATTTCGAATGCCTGTTTATACAGCGGGTGATTGCGCATCCGCTTCTCTTCTTCTTTTTGTTCGCGGTCCATTGCCGCTTTTTCTTCTTCCGAAAGCTTGTCCCAGTTGAAATCATCGTCGTCATCATCATCCCAAATCATACCTGAAAAATATTTATGTGAAACTTTAAAAATGGCGGCAAATATAAATTCCGTTATTTCTAAATTCCAAATATTTTTTTCTCTCCGGAAGCTTTCCCCGTAGGGGAAGTTTTTTCTGACATGCCGAAATATTGCTGTAAGTAGCTTGTTTTGTCATCCCGAGCGATCCTGAGCCTGCCGAAGGGCGGGGTACAAAACAAAAGCCGGGCACAACTACCCGGCTTTCGCAACATTAACCTTCCGTCCACGGATGAACGGCACGCAAACTTAGTTCTGCGTCTGCAACGCATGAATGTAATCATCAAGCTTCTCTACAATGTTATCGTAACTGAACTGTGCCAACGGTGTCGGGTTCACGTTGTGGAACTCCGGGTTGTTGTTCTTACGCAACGTGTAGATATTCTGCTTTCCTTCTTCGAAGCGACCGATCGGATCGATCGTCATCGTAAGGATCTGGTAATCGTAATTCTTCGCGAGCTCATAGAGCATGTCGAAGTTCTCTCCCAGACCTGCAACTTCGTCGATCGTCATGAAGCGTACTCCTTTGCGGATCTTTCTGTCTTTCCGGCTCAGGCGATCGCTATCGATGATTGAAAGACGCGCGATACACAGCAGTGCAAGCATGGTATAGTTCTGACCGTTTGATCCCGGAGCATCTTCTCCTTTCGGAGTTTTCAAACTGATGGAAAGATCGAAGTACGATTTCGGGTTGGTCAGCTTTTTGATGTCCGGCTTCACGTTCTTCCCGTCGCTGTGCTCAAGGAATGCTTTGAGAATGATTGCATCGGCACCTTCTCCTTCGTTCTCAAACATCTTGAACAAACCAACGTTCTGCGCTTTCGCAGCGATCTGCTTATTCAATGAACGGATCCAACTGATAGGATACGATTTCGACGGATCGAAATTGATCTCCACGTAGTGGCCGCCGGAAATTTTATTCGAGCGGAAAAATTCGCGCATATCTTCAATCCGGTCGCGGTATTCGGTGTACACCTCTTCAATCTTCGAGAAGATGCCATTGATGATCTTCAACTTGTGGTCGTTGATCTCGTTCATCTTCTGGTTGATGTTTTTCAGGTGCTCCTCAATATCGCTGGCGAGATCTTCCTCTATGCGCGACGGGTCCTGGATAATTTTCGGTAACATCACTTCAGCAAGTGTCTGGAAATCGTATTTGTGATTGCCTTTCAAACGCTCATCATCAATGTTGAACTTCTCGTCCTTCATGATGGCTTCGTAATTCGATTCGTATGCCTTCTGCGTAGTGATCACCGTTACCTTCAGTTTGTTCACCTGCGATTCTTCAACCGAATCTGTAACTTCTTCCGGTTTGAATTCGCCGATATACTGCGTGTAACGTGTAAGCACTTCCTGGTAGCGGCTCTCCAACGACGGCATCTGCTCCATCAACCCGATCAAACGCTGTTCGAGTGATCCCTGGCGACGTGAAATATCCTGCAGGCGCTGCGTAAATGCGTTGTACAGCATCTTCGTGCTCGATCCTTGCTCCTTTTCAATTTCGCGGATCTCTTTATTTACTTTCTCCAGGCTCTTCTCCCCTTCGTCGGCCTTGAGGTACGTGGCAACATCCTTCTGCCAGTCTGCATAACGCTCAGTAAGCGATTTCTTCGTTGCCTGGAAATTTTTCAATTCGCGTTCTTTCTCCGGAAGCTGCGTGGTGTCGAGCTGTTTGATTTGCCCTTCAATCGCCAGTAATCCTCCCTGCGAATTGGAAATGATATCGTCCGCTTCGCGAAGTTTTTGCAAAGCATCTTCCCAGTTCTTTTTCGCTTCATCGTACTGCATCCGCAGGTTATGCTTCGGATTCGTGTACAGGTCCATGATCAGGTTGAACTCTTCCTTCGACATGACCAGCGTTTCGTCCGGGTTGAAATTTTCCAGCTCTTCGCGCTTCAGCCATGCATCAGACACCGAAGTATTGAATCCGAATTCCATGAGATGGTCGCGCAGCATGCGTTGTGTGAAACGTTCTGCATGCAATTTCTCCAATTCCTTCTCGATCGTATTTCCGTACTTCTGCAATTCCTTTTCAATCGTGTCCGGGTTGTTGAACATTTGCTTGTTCACATACGTTACGTACTCCATCACGCCGCCCATGTTCACCCAGAAACCTTTACTGTCTTTGTCAACAGGCTTCAGGTTTTTGTATACCGATTCCGGATCAGGAATAAAGCGTTCTCCGGCTTCTTTCTCATCCGGCTTCTTCGTGCCGAGCGTTTTGAAATGCATCAGCACCGATTCTTCTTCCTTCGAAAGCTTGCCGGCATTGCGGATTGCCCACTGAACAACTGAGTCTTTATTCTCTTTGTCGAACAGCGGCATAAGTTCTTCGAGACGATTGATCTCGCCATCAAGCTGGTCCATGATGCCGTCGTATTCCGCCTGCGCCATGCGATAGTCGCGCGACCAGGAAGAAGCTTCAAACTGCTCGCGGATCTGTTTACGCTCGAGGAAATCTACAAACTCGTACATCTTCTTGCGTTCAGCAAGCGTTGAGTCTTGTTTGTAGAATGTTTCTTTCAGCAGTTCGATTGTTTTGTACGAACGAATCCAGAGCTCGGCAGCTTTTACTTTGCTCCATTTCGCGCTCGCGTCATCATATTCGGACTGAGAAATGTTGTATGCTTTTTCGTAACCCGAACGGTTCTTGTCGGCAAAGTCACGCTGCTTCTTGCGGTTTTCTAATTCTGTTTCGAGACGTTCACGCTCGCCAGTGATGCTGTCGAGCTCCCGCTCCACAGAATCCATGTTGAGATCGTTCACGCGTGTCTCCAGCTGAATCTGCTGCAGGTTCACGTAAGCCGTTTCCTTCTGCGTGCGGACGAGATCTTTTCCGATCACTTCGCGCTGCTGGTAAGCCCAGCCCGTTTCAAGTAACAACGCGCGGTGATTCGCAGTATCGCGTTTCTTCTTGTCTTCAAGCAACGAAAGCAGGCGGTCTTTTTTCAGCTTCACTGTTTCGTACACGCGCGCACGACGCTTGTATTCTTCGTGTGCTTCTTCAATTTCCTTTTTGCGTTTTTCGTATTCCTTGTTCTGGTCATCGTCATTCGCAAAGAGGAAATTTTTCAGGTCTTCCGATTTTGCACCCACACCTTTACCGCGGGCAAACGACTGGAGAATCTGCGCAAACGTTTTCAGTTTCTTGTCGTCGTGACTGAAATCTGTCGACAGGATCTGGTTGTTGAACAGCAAGCGATGGAATTCTGCTGTGCGCTGGTTAAATTGCTTCAGGATAAATCCGCGCTTTTCCAGGTTCTCACGCATCTTGTCGATCGGAAGTATCTGGTTGTTCGGCAGAAAATCGCGGTACAACAGGAACTGGTCCTGCGCTTCGAGGTTCATTTCCTTTTCCGGATCAAAGTCAACGCCTTTCTGGATCACAAACGGAAATACCGATCGTGCATTGGTCTGGATGTGCGTACCCACAATGATAAATTTATTGTGTTCCACTTCCACGTTGGCAAATGCATAACCGAAATAGCCTTGTCCCTGGTCGCCGCCTTGTTTCAGCACGACACCTTCCACGGTACGTTTTTCGGTTGTCATTACATCCGTTCCCGATTCCCAGAATTCTTTCTTCGCCACAAAAATGAGCTGAAGAAGATCGGCGATCACCGATTTTCCGGAACCGGATCCACCGGTAAAGTCAGTCCGCAACGGGTGAAGCAGGTAATCACAGTTGTTGTGATAGATTACGCCTACCGTGGAGAGGGAAAATATTCTTGGGTATTGTTTCATAGTCGTTTTGTGAATGACTGTTCAGTGATGTTTATTCTGCTTCACCTTCTTCAACGGGATAAAGTCCGCCGGTTTTCTCTTCGATCGAATTCGTTTCATCGATGAGACGATCGATGTTGTGAATCTCGTACGAGTACATGGTGAAGAGCCGCTCGATCGATGGCATGATCTCGAACAACTCTTTGTTGCGTGTATCGAAGTGAATCCAGCCGAGACGTTCAAACTCTTTGAGTGAGTTACGCACCCACTCGTCGATGGTGTTCTCGTCGATTTCCGTTGCTTCTTTTTCGCGGCGGCGGGCAAAGAGATTGTAGATAAAATTCTTGTACTCTTCGTTTGTTTTCAGCAGCTGGATAAAATCCGGAACGTAAATATCGTTGATGAAATATTTGTCGATCCGGTGAATCTTCAGCAGGAGAATTCCGAGCAGTGTATGCTCAGGCGTCAGTTTCTTCGCACGCGATTTTACAACGCCGCGGCTTTCGTCGTCCATCTCAAGATAGAAGTACCGCGCATAGTCCGAACCTTTTCCGGCGAGATTCACTTTGAAAAGATTGCGGTAATATAACCGCAGGTCCTCTTCGAACTTTTCCACGAAGTTGAACATCTCAACCTGGTGCGGATAGTTCTGGATGTGCTGACCGCTCTTGAACATGAAGTCAATCTCAGCGAACAACGCTTCGGCTTCTTCTGCTTCTAGGAAGCTATATTTTTTATTTGCATTTTCCATATTCCTATGCTCGGGTGTTTGGGATCCAGGTTAAATTCTTCAAATACGGTTACTTCGTAATCCGGGTTTTTCGTGAACTCTTTCAGAACGAGAGTCGCTTCTTTTACTGCTTCTTCATAATCATTGTCCTTATTCATGATTTTGTAGTAGTAGTCGGAGAAGTTTACTTTTTTCTTTTTCTCAACGTCCGCAGAAATTACATTGAACCATTCTTCAATGCGTTTTTCACGCGCCATGTATGCGCGACGCTCGTCGGCCTGGCGGGAAAGATCGGCTTCGTCCCATTCCAGCGTCTGCAGCTGGATTGGAGGTGGTTCGAGCAGCTGGAGATAATCGATTCCAGTGATGCGTGAACGGTCGCTGCACAATTCTTTTTCGCGGATGTGCGGTGCCAGAAAAACTTCCACGTTATGAACTTTCCGGTCCTTGAGTTTTTTCGTGCCGGAAAATTTACTGGTAGAATTTTTCAGCATGTACACCAGGAACGTTTCGATCTTCCGGTCGTAATCGCGTTTCTCGAAATCGTTGTACAGCTTGTTGATCTTCGGCTTGATGCGGTCAATGGTATGCGAAACGTTGATCAGGCGCATTTCAATATCCTTGAAATACATGCGCACGTCGCGTTTCATTTCGCGGAACTCAAACTCTACACCGAGATCGGCGTCGTCAAGCAATTGCTTGATATCATCTTTCGAAGAGAATGCACTGGAAAGTTTGTCAGCCTGTTCTTTGATACGGTCAAGCAACGCCTCACAGCCGATCAGCATCTCGCGGAAGTTGTCGTAATCGTTCTTCACGAGATCATTCAGCTGGTCCACGGTATCTTCGATCTGCGCCTGCAATGCACGCAGCTGCGCACTGATATCCGCTTTGTGTTTGAAGAACTGCGCGTGGTACCAGTGACGGAAATCGTCCAGGCTCTCGAGCTTGAGCGCGAGGAGCAGCACCAGGTCGTTGAACGTTTTCTGGATCTGCGAAGGATTGATCGCCGTGTGGACTTCACGCTCGAGCATGTCGCAGAAATTCTCCGCATACGTGCTCAGCTGGTATGTTTTTTCTTCGATGTTTTTGTCAATGAAGTGGCGCAGCAACCGGTGAACGGTTTCATCGTACTTCTGCGTTTCTTCTCCACGGCCGGAAGCCTGTCCGAGTTCGGCAAGCACCTGTTTGATCGTTTCCACGATGATCCGTTCGGGGAAAGCGCGCTCAATGATTCCGGCACGAACCTTCTGGAAAATGGCCAACACAATCAGTCCGTCTTCCTGGCGCGGCACAAGCAAATTGTACCGATCGCGAAGAATTTTTGGGAAATGCAGGGGCCTGGAGGTGCGTAATGCCGGCGGGATTAGTGATAATTGCTCCATAGGTAACAAATATACCCCCGGGAGACGCTGGTTTTCATTGGTGTTGACAGTTTGTTCATACCTTCTCCAAGCCCTTGAAAACTCACTTGCAATGTTGAAATCTTTTATCGTTTTTCGCTTGATGAAAATGGGGGATTTTACTAAATGAATTTTGAGGTCCTTACACCCGCTGAAATAGCACCGGAAGAAGCGCTTCACAGCCTGCAGAAAATGCGGGAGCGGGCGAAGCAAAAGTGGATGATCATTTTCTTGACCATCGGACTGCTTGTACTTGGCTCTTCGGTCGTTTACGCTCTGGAAATCAAGTGGCTGCTCATTGCCTATGCCGCGTCCTGTATTGCATCCGTTTTTATCGTGGGAGCCTGGGTCTTTCTGAAATTACCTGTCCTGACTGAAGTGGAACACAAGTACGCGCAGGTTGTGCTGCCCGGTTTATTCACGAAGACGGGAGCAACTGAAGTCCGTGTTGGAAAACATCACGACCTGTCTATGAAAACATTTCTCGAGGCCGGTCTCTACCACGACAAATACTCATCCATTTCCCGTGAAGATTATATCCAGGGGAAGTTTAACGAACGGCCCTTCGGAATGTATGAAATCGCCATTCAAACTGTAGCCACGTACGGCGGGGGCGGGGCTCAAAACACGGTGGGTACAAATCGGTTCTATGGCTGGTTTATCATTGTGCCGGCCGATCGCATTTCCGGTTTTCACTTCATCACGATGCGCTACCGCAACAACAATGGCGAGTCGGACGATTGGCACACGCTTACTTTGCAGCATTGGGAAGAAGACGTCCATCTTCAGAAATTTGTTCCCGGTGAATCAAAGTTTGACGACGCGTTTTTGCTGAATACCAATCAGCCGGAAGCGCTCCATGAAATACTCACTCCTTCGTTGCAGGAGTTTCTGCTTTATGCTGCGGCAACAGCAAAAAATTCTTTCGCCATTTCCATTCAACGCTCAAGAATTTATGTGATGATTGGTCACGAACGCGCAAACTTCCGCCAGTGTCCGGAGAAGAAATTTACAGAAGAATTTCATCCCGATCTGCTCGAGGATGTCAAATGGTATGCTGATTTGCTGAAAGGAATTCACAAGGTGGGTTCGCGATAAACCCTCAAAGGGTTTATTGGGGATCACGTGATTCTCCATAAAGCCTTTGAGGGTTTATAACCGCGCTTACTTCTTCTCTTTCTGTTTCAGCAACCACTGCCGCGCGACTTCCTCATCCGTGAAAATTTTCGTTGGCTGATCCGGTTTGTGAAAGTGAATGAAAAAATTTCCAACGAGCCGCATGGATAATTCATTCGCGAGAATAGCAAATGCCGAAATGTAGTTCCGCATAACACCGCCTGCTGCGAAATCGCGCGCCTCTTTGGTGATCACCGGGTTGGTGCGCAAATCCACAAGTACACGGTAGTACTCCGAATCGTTGTACGTTCGTTTTGCAAGTTCCAATAGCATTGCCGCATCTTCGCCCGTGATTTCAGCTCCCGGTTCAAATGTGATCCAGGATAATCCGTCTTCGTCCGACCAAATAGCAGCCTTGCCAGGGATCTCACTCAGATTGTTGTGTGGATGCTCCGGCATGTGTAAGGGTAGCGTAAATTAAGGCAATTGCCGAATGAAAATCAACAGAATTCGCTCGCGATCGCCGGCACTTTTCAATTGTTGACAGCCAACCTGTTAATAACCCAACCCCAAACGTTTATAACCCGCGAAATCAAAAACTACATTTACCGTATGGTATTGAATTATATCTGGATCGGGTTTTTTGTGGTTGGATTTTTAGTGGCTGTCGTGCGCACGATTTACGGATATGCGGCAGGTTCGCCCGAAGACGCGCACGTGTTCGAAGCTATTGGCATGGGCACTTTCGCTTCGGCCAAAACTGCCGCTACCGTGGCGCTCGGACTCACCGGAATCATCACGCTCTGGATGGGCTTCATGCGCATTGGGGAAAAAGCGGGTGTTGTTAATTTCCTGGGGCGACTTATCGGACCGTTTTTCTCAAAGCTGTTTCCCGGAATTCCCAAAGGACATCCTGCACAGGGTCACATCATGCTGAATTTTTCTGCAAACATGCTTGGACTGAGCAACGCCGCCACTCCAATGGGATTGAAAGCCATGGAAAGCCTGCAGGAGCTGAATCCGGACAAGGAAAGAGCATCGGATTCCATGATCATGTTTCTTGCAATGAACACCGCCAGCCTGACGTTGATCCCGGTTACGATTCTTGGACTTCGTGCAGCAAATGGTGCAGCAAATCCAACAGATGTTTTTGTACCCATTCTCATTGCTTCGTTCTGTGCTACTCTTGTTGCTATGATCACGGTTGCCATACGCCAGCGAATTCTATCTCTGCCTCTCTTGGGTTGGCTGCTTGGCGGAACCGCCATCATGGCGGGAGTCATCCGGATGTTCATGATCATGTCGCCGGAGGTGCGTTCAGATGTTTCCAGCATTGGTGGAAATTTTATTCTCATGGGAATTATCGTAGCCTTCCTCACTGTGGCTATGTTCAAAAGGGTGCGGGTATACGATGCGTTTATAGAAGGCGCAAAAGATGGCTTCACAACGGTGATCAAAATTATCCCGTACCTCGTTGCGATGATCGTTGCGATTGGTGTATTCCGGAATTGCGGAGCCATGGATTATCTCGTAGCAGGATGCACCTGGTTTTTCGAGCAGCTTGGCGTAGATACGCGATTCACGCCCGCACTTCCGATTGCATTCATGAAACCCCTGAGCGGCGGCGGAACAGAAGGGCTTGTGGTATCCATTCTCTCGGATGTGAAGTACGGTGCAGATTCTTTCGTGGGCCGGCTCGCTTCGGTGATGTATGCATCCGCAGATACCACGTTCTACATTGTTGCGTTGTACTTCGGTGCAGTCGGAATTAAAAACACCCGTTATGCTGTTGGCGCCGGACTCATCGCCGATCTCGCGGGAATTGTTGCCGCCATTTTTGTCACGTATTTATTTTTCGGATAGTGTATTTCCTGCGAAAAGTCGTTACTACCGGTACGCAATTTGTGATTTCCGCAACACAATTCCATTTGTTTGGTAAAATACGCAAGGCTTCCTGACTACTGTGGTGCTACTTTTGTCATGTTAGTTACAAAGAACCCTAAATGGACGCCGCAACAATTGAGCGCTTAATCAAGATCAGCAAAGACAACCCTTTGCTTCCCGAAACGTTTGTTCCCTGGAACAATAAGCGCGAGCCCCATGAAAAGTACCTTCCGGACTCACTCGTTTCTGTTCACGGACTGCCGCTTTATGATCAGCTCACCAAAGAGCAGATCCTCGAAATCGAACGGCACGAAGTGGTGCAGGTCATGTATTCGTACGGCTGGTCGGAAGCCATGTTTTGTCTTTTCCTGAACAAATACATTCTCGATAAATCGCCGCACGATCCGGAGTTTCGTTTTATTCTTCGCGAGCTGATCGAAGAATTCCGTCACCAGGATATGTTTGCCCAGGCGGTGCAGATGCTCGACGGAAAACCGATCATGCCTACACGCCAGCATTTTTTCTGGGGGAAATTTACCGCGAAATATCTTCCGGCTTCCTGGGCGTTTATGTCTGCACTGTCGGTGGAGCTGATTGCTGATGTGTACGGGAAAGAAATGCGCCGCGATGAAAAACTGTACAGCGTGTTGCGGAAGATCTCTGAGCTTCATCACATCGAAGAAGGACGTCACATTCATTTCGCCAAGCACATCCTGGAGCGTTACACGAAGAATGCCGGATTTGTAAAACGTTCATGGTTCTCCATGATTCTCGCGCTCAACGTGCACTACATGCGCACGCTGTATGTGAAGCAGGAAATCTTTGAACGGGCCGGTGTTCCGAATGCGCGGGCTGTTTACAAAGAGGCGTATCGGAATTACAAAAACAAATTCGCGAAAGCCTGTCTCGACGATGCCATTGAATTCGCTGAAAGTTTCAACGGCATGAACTGGTTAACGCGCCCGTTCTGGAGAAGATTGCTCCGCGCGAAAGTCTGATCACATTAACCAAACAGTTTCTTGAACTCAACGGGGAAGTTGTTTCCTCTATATCCTATACCATGAAACCCTATATCAGTGCAATAGAAGTTTTCCTTCCTCCGCGCAAAGTAAGCAGCACGGAAGTGGAAAACCTGGTTAACCGCCACGGCGATTTCGTGCCGAGCGGTTCCGTGGAGCGAATGTTTGGTGTGAAAGAGCGCCGGTATGCCGATGAACTTACACAGGTGTCTGACCTGGCCGCCAAAGCCGCTCAACCCATCGTCGATAAGTACGGAAAAGAAAATATCGACTGTCTCATATTTGCTTCAGCGTGCAGCGACTTGATCGAGCCTGCAACTGCGAATATCGTTCAGCACAAACTCGGATTGAATTGCCCGGCGTTTGACGTGAAGAACGCCTGTAACAGTTTTGTCACCGCCTTGCAGATCGCCCAGGCGTTTATTGTTTCGGGAACCTACAAGCGCGTGCTCATTGCGACAGGTGAAAAACTGAGCAACTCCATCAAGCTGAATATTCACAGCGATGCCGAGCTGAAAAACCGTTTGGCGGCCTTAAGTTTTGGTGATGCCGGTTCCGCAGTTCTTGTTGAAGCCAGTCTGAACGGACGCGGATTTATTTTCCAGCGGTTCAAAACGTCGGGCAAACACTGGCCACTGTGTACCATCCAGGGCGGGGGTTCCATGTTTCCGTTTGAAATGGAAAAGAATTATTTCATTGGGAAAACATCCGAACTGGCCGAAGTCATGTTTGAGGAAGGTGGTGCATTCGTTGCTACGTGTTTCGAAGATTCCGGCTGGGCGTTGAAAGATGTGGATCATATTTTCACACACCAGGTTTCTGCGAAAACGTTCGAACAGGTGGCTGCGTTTTTCAAAATTCCCGAAGAGAAATTTCACAAGGTGATCGAAGAATACGGCAACACGGCTTCTGCCTCTATTCCGCTGGCCCTGCATAAAGCCACGGCCGAAGGAAAATTGAAAAAGGGCGATAAAGTAGCGATCATCGGTCTCGCTGCCGGTATAAGTATATCCGTCCAACTACTCGTGTGGTAATGACGTTTTTCAAAAACCCTTTTTTCGAAGCGCTCGAAAAGATCGATCGCAGTGCCCTCGTTTTTTCAAATGGCGACGAGCATGTGCATGCGGGTGAAATCCGCGATGGGGCTATTGCCCTGGCGCATGGGCTTCGCGAAAAAGGGTTTGCTGAAAATGATCGCGTAGTGCTGATTGTTCCCCCGGGAAAAGAATTCCTTGAACTATTTTTCGCCGTGGGTTTACTCCAGGGTGTTATCGCTATCATCGATCCGGAAATGGGGCGCGATAATTTCGAAGCCAAGCTCCGCCAGCTGAACCCCAAATGGGTTTTTATTGATTCGCGATTGGTCCTGCTGCGCGAACATCCGATCATTCGTTTTTTTTACCTCCGGTTTGCGAAAAAACCATTCTACATTTCCCTTCCTTCGAATGCGGAGATTGTAACCACAGGGAAGCGATTTCCGTTGTTCACCCGGTCAACGCATATCTCGCGTGTGAAGAAAACACCGTTGTCCGAAGCGGGCTTCACACCTTCGGTCAACCACGATCTGATCATCACCTACACATCCGGCACGCTGGATGAGCCGAAAGGAGTGGTTCACACCGTGAATTCGCTTTTCGAAAGTTTGTCGCAAATAAAAAATCTGCTCGGGATAAATCCACAAACACGGATCGGTGCTTACCTGCCGCATTTTTTACTGATTGGTATTTGCGCCGGGTTTCCGGTGTTCCTTTTTCCGAAAGAAAAAGACGCGGAGTGGAAATACAACTTCTTCCGGGAAAATAAAATCACCGCGTTGTTTGGTCCGCCCAGCGATTTTCTGTCGCTGATCAAATACTGTAAAACCAAACATCTCCACTTTCCGGATTCCATCAACCTGGTGATGCTGGGTTCCGCCCCGGTTTATCCGCGTTTTCTTGAAGAACTTTATCTCATGTGCAAAGCGCATGTGAAAATACTTTGCCTGTACGGCATGACGGAAAATCTCGTGGTGTGTGCTGCGGACGGAAAAGAAAAAATGGCCTCACAACACAAAGGCGATTTCCTGGGCAAGCCCGTTGCTGGTGTAGAACTTTCTTTCGCCGACGATCATGAGATCCTCGTTGCATCCCCGCAATTATTTTCCCGGTATCTGCATGCCAATAATCGTGAAACGCCTCATCAAACCGGTGATCTTGGTTATCTTTCGGAGAACGGCGAGCTTATCCTCACCGGCAGAAAAAAAGACATGATCATCCGGCGCGACACCAATATTTATCCTGCGATCTACGAAAAAACCATTCGGAGCATCCCGGGTGTGCATGAAGTCGCGATGGTCGGAAAATACCGCGAAGACTTGTACGACGAAGAAGTTGTTTTGTTCGTAGAATCTGATTTTGCGGATGAGAAAAAACTGTTTGCGCAATTGACCGCGGGTGTTTTCTCCATCGACAAAGAAGCGCTCCCGGATAAAATCGTTTTCACGAAAATTCCACGATCAGGCCGCCAGGATAAAATCGACCGCAACGCGCTAAGAAAACTCCTGTCATGAAAATTATTGTCACAGGAGCAACCGGTTCGCTGGGCGCGCATCTCACCCGTCATTTTTCCAGCCAGGGGCACCAGGTCTTTGCGCTTGGCCGGGTTTCAGATCCGCCCAAAGCACTTTTGAAATATGCGCGTTACATCCGTGCGGAACTTACCGAACCCGTTGAGCTTCCTGCCGCCGACGTAATTGTGCATACTTCTGGACTGGCCAATGATCATTCTTCGCACGAGGAGTTGTTTGATGCGAATGTAACGGCAACGCGGAATGTCTGTGATGCATCGCGGCACATTCCAACCTTCATTCACATTTCTTCTTCGTCGGTGTATCGTTTTTCAGAAGATACGATCACCGAAGATTTCATTTCAGAGTCGCGCAAATCGAATCTCACGCCGTATGGCTGGTCTAAATTACTTGGCGAAGAAATTATCCAGGAGCATTGCGATTCCGGCAACGTTTTTATTCTTCGTCCGCGCGGGATCTATGGCCCCGGAGATAAAGTTTTACTTCCGCGTTTGCTGGGCATGGTGCGCAAGGGAAAAATGGTTTCTCCGGGCAAGATGAACGTTCGCCTGTCGATGACACATTTCGAAAACCTGGCTCACGGGATTGATTGCTGCATTGCATCCGGCAAAAATGGTAAGCATACTTACAATGTAACCGACAACGAACCGAACATTCTTTTCGATGTGCTCAAAAAACTGCTTGAGGCCGTCAATAAACGTGAGCTCGATGTGAAGTACATTCCGATCTGGCTGCTCCGCGGGATGGCTGCGTTAAAATTGTCAGACGTGTCGCCCCTGTTCCTGGACATTGTCACTAATGATGTGGTGCTGGATATTTCGCGCATCAGATCAGAATTAAATTACGCGCCGAAGAAGGAGTTCTATTCTTCCGTTCCGGAGATCGTTGATTGGGTAGAACGGGCTGGCGGCATCGAGGTCGTTAAAAAGGGTGAAGCCGCGCTGGCATGGGTGTAGCGGTGGGCTCATATCACCCCTTCGGGGTTGAGGCCGGGGCTGTGCCTTCGTGGTAAAATCATATCATCCCTTCGGGATTGTGCGCAAAAACGTGATCTGGTAATCCAGATGTAGGCACTTGAATCCCGAAGGGATGACATGATTCTCAGCGAGGGAATTGCGCGCGGTCCCAACCCCGAAGGGGTGACATGATCTTAATACCTGGCCGGGAGTGAATCCGGAACCCCGAAGGGGTGACATTATCCGCCTCCACCGCCCCCGTCATCATACCACTCAAACAAATACTCATCATTGTGCTCTATCTCAAACGCTTTGAGAAACTCTTTGTACTCTCTCTCAAATGTTTGCTTTTTGTGATGCTCTTCCTGGTTGAGAATGTACTTGTACACATTGCCCACATGCGACTGTGAATACGAAAACACTCCGTATCCTTCCTGCCACCGGAATTTTCCTTTCACAAAACCCCTTTCCGAAATAAACTTCGACGAGTTATTCTTGATATCCCGCACGAGATCAGAAATCGAAGCGGCTGGTTTAAATCCAATAAAACAATGCACATGATCCTCAACTCCGTTTACAATAATGGACTTGCATCCTTTCGCGGTGATGATTCCCGAAATGTATTTAAATACCTCATCCCGCCACGGTTTCAGCAGAAGATTCTGTCGCCCTTTCACTGCAAAAACGACTTGCAGATAGATCTGCGAATAAGTTCCGACCCTGTGTTCTTTGCTTTTCATACTCACGAAAATAATTCCTGGCCAGGACTTAGCCGTTTGTAAATGCTTAGCCGGTAACATTCCCGACTTTGACCTATTTTTGATGACACCAAAGCGATTGTCCCGCAAAATGATCCTCGAAAAAAGCACACCGGAAGAATCCCAACAGATCGGAATTGCGCTCGACGCATGGAATCACCAC
>DATHKF010000619.1:0-5225 GCA_035489505.1 Bacteroidia bacterium
TGCCCTCATCGTATTTTTTCATCTCGCGCAACGAAATTCCCGCCAGGTTGTAGAAGTCGCCACGCACGCGCGATTCGAGTTCAATTCCTTTTCTCGCGGAGATGAGACAAAGACTGTCTTCTTTGTCTTCGTTGTACGCCACGCAGAGGTCGAGAAGTACTTCTGCGTAGTTGGTGTCGTTCCTCCCGACTTTCTTATACAGGTTGGCCGCTTTGGAATACTTTCCGATCGAATAGTAGAAGTTTCCTTCTGCCATAATTTCGGCGGAGTTCACCAGTTCAACATCCTGTTGGGCCGATAATTTGTTTGTAAAGAGAACCGCCAAAACGACGATCGCCAGGGTCTTGAGAATTGTACGCATATTTGGTTTTGAGTGTATGAACAAATTTAGCAAAATGAGGACAGGATTTACGTTAAAAAAGCTTCAGCCCTCAGTGTCGGCGTCAGTCAGGTTTCGGTGTACTGAAATGCCGGATTTGTACCCGCGCAATCAATTCATGAACAATAATTGTCTGCGGGTAAAAAAGATACATTTCAGAGTGCCGAAATGCAGTATTTAATTTCTTCGATGGCGTGCTTCCGCGGGATGGAATAGCTGGTGGAGTCGGTGAATTCCACGTATTCATACAATGCTAATGCCTTGACATAGCGGTCTTTCGCCTCACGCGGATCGGAATCCATCAGAAGGTCCGCTTCAGCGCGTAAACCCTGGGCAAAAATTTCAACCTGCGAAGTGGTCAGGCCATCGTGTTCGATGAGGCGCTTCAAAAGCTGTGAAGGAAGAAGCATTTTGATGAGCTCGGGTTCTTCATTGAAAAATGTACCATAGGCGGCCTGCAAGTCCTTCAGCGCTTCCTTACCGCGTCCTTCTGCCTGCAGTCCGAGTGCATGGGCGAGCACGCGTGCGTATTCCTCAATCATTCGCTGGATGTAATCGCGTCGTAACATACTGTTGAATTTTATTCCCCGATACGTTTGGTTGGTGGAACAGCGCGCAGACCGAACGGAAAATTGAACCCGATCGAAAAGCGTGGCCCCTTCGGGATCACCGGGCTATCCTGATTTCCATTGACAAAATTGTATCCGCCGTACACGTAAAACCGGCTGACAATACACAATCCGCCCTCGAGTGTAATTATGCCCGTTTCATTGGCGTCCTGCATGAAATACGCATAGCTTACCCGTGCGCCCAATGCGGTTGCGTGCACTTCAATGCCGAGTCTCGGTGCAACGATCAGCGATGTATCAAAACCCAGGTCGGCGCCAAACGTAAATGCTGCTGCACCTGCGATAAAAGTCGTACCGCTTGATCGGGCACTCAGCAGGTTAATGCGTCCGACTCCCAGCTCGAGCCAGTTGGTTTCGTCCTGGCGGTTGTAACCGGCTTTGAGCATCCAGCCACGTTTTCCATCGAGAGCATCTGGGTCGGCGCTTCGGAAAGGTGAAGGTTCTACCGGGCTTGCGAAGGAAGGCAGTGAAGTGAGAAAGATGAGCGCAAGCAGGAGTTTTTTCATTGGGTAAGGATAGACGCAAATTGGTTTTAAAAATATACCGCGGAGGCGCTGAGGCGCAGAGTGTGCCGCCTGTGAGCCTGCAGTGTTCGCGGAGAAGGCGAGCATCTTGCCTGCGAATGTTGTAACCAAAACGCGCTACTCCGCGATCATTGCTGCCTTAAGTATTGGGCTCTGCGTCTCAGCGCCTCAGCGGTGAAAAAACAATTCAAATCGCGAAGCAATACCTTGAGTCCCCTGTGCCCTTGCGATAAATCCAAAAAGAACGAACAGCATTAATCCTTTGCGAAACCTTTGCGGACTCTGCGGCTTTGCGTCTATACTACCTTCCACTTACCACTTACC
This sequence comes from Bacteroidia bacterium, assembly GCA_035489505.1. Taxonomy (GTDB): domain Bacteria; phylum Bacteroidota; class Bacteroidia; order Palsa-965; family Palsa-965. The sequence continues at coordinate 1,857 of DATHKF010000619.1, forward strand.
CCCACCACCTCCACCACCAAAACTTCCTCCGCCAAATCCACCGAAGCCGCCACCTCCGCCGCCGCCGAATGAACCGCCGCCAAAGCCGCCACCGAACCCGCCGCCGTAAAATCCACCGCGACCAATTGTTGCGCCGCCGCCGCCTCTGAATACGCGGAACACCAGCAGGAGAAGTACCAAGCCGAGCACTCCGTATTTCCAGATACCGCCCTTGGAACTTTTACGCGATTTTGAATACTCACCGGCGTTGATCTCGCCCTTCGCCATCTGCATGACGGTATTCACCGCTGCATCTACTCCGGCGTAATAATTTCCACCCGCAAACTGCGGAACCATTTCCTGCTCCACAATGTGTTTGGCTGTAATGTCAGGGATCGCACCTTCGAGTCCATAACCCGCCGCGATATACGCATCACGTTGTCCTTCGCCACCGGTTGGCTTGATGAGGATCACCACGCCGTTGTCGAACTTGCCCTGTCCAACGCCCCATTTTTGTCCGAGTTGAGTGGCATACGAATTCGCATCGGAGCCATCGAGATCGTCGACAATAACAACAACAATCTGGTTGCTGGTTTCGCGTTCAAAATCAACGAGCTTTTGTTCGAGTGCAGCCGCTTCCGACGAAGTCAGAAAGTTGGGAAACTCTTTCGAAAGATTGTTCACCAACCGCTGCGGTGAAGGCCGTTCAGCAACGACCGGCTGCGCAACCAATGCAGTTCCCGAAAGGAAAATGCTGAGCAAACTAAAAATACGGGCCAGCTTTTTCATTGGAAACTGATATCATTCGTGAGTTCATCCTTGTCTTCACTGTTGCGCGGAAAAAACTGCTGCAACTGTTCACCAGCCTTGGTGATGGCTTCGATCAATCCTTCGGAGAATTTTCCTTCTTTGAAATTGGCTTCCATACGGCCGGAAATTTCAAACCAGAATCCCGGCGGGACTTTTTCGTTGATGCCTTTGTCGCCGTAGATGGCAAACACGCGCGATTCAACGGCGAGGTAAACCAGGACGCCATTCCGTAAATCGGTTTTGTGCATCCCCAGTTTCCCGAACCAGTTTTCAGCGGCTTTGATCGCATCACCCGAACATTTTTTCTCGATGTGAATGCGGATCTCACCCGACGTTTTCGCTTCGGCCAAACCAATGGCTTCGCCGATGTCTTTTACCTGTACTTCCGAAAAGAAATCTTTTGCAGAAGCCATTATTTGTCTTCGAATAACGTGTTCACGTCAGGTGCTTTGTCGGCGCCTTCGTCCATCTGGAAATATCCTTTTTTCTCGAAGCCAAACATGCCGGCCCAGATGTTGCGCGGGAACTTGCGCACATGCGTGTTGTAATCCTGCACCACTTCGTTGAAGCGCATACGCTCTGTAGCAATACGATTTTCCGTTCCTTCAAGCTGTGCCTGGAGATCGCGGAAATTCTGGTTCGCTTTCAGGTCAGGGTAATTCTCCGACACCACGAGCAATCGTGCGAGTGATGACGAAACAGCCTGCTGCGCCTGGTTGAACTTCTCGATGTTTTCCGGTGTCATCTCGTCTACGTTCATGGTCACTTTCGTGGCACTTGCACGTGCGTTGACAACGGCTTCGAGTGTTGACTTCTCGAAATCGGCGTAGTTCTTCACTACGGCAACGAGATTCGGGATGAGATCGCTTCGGCGCTGGTACTGGTTTTCCACCTGTTTCCAGGAGGCTTCAACGCTCTCTTCTTTGGTCACGAGACCGTTATAGGTTGAACATCCGTTCATTCCGGCGATCAGGAAGAAAGCGAGAACGACGAGGAGGATGATTGTGCCTTTTTTCATTGTTGGTTATTGGTTTTAAGTATAGTCGTTTAAAGGTAAGGTTTATTTTAGGCGGGAGTCGATAGAGGGGAGACGATAGACCCACTGGCCACCGCACCCGCGATCGCGGAACTATCGTCTCCCGTCTACAAACTATCGTCTACTTGATCATCTCCACACTCCGCTTAATAAACTTCGTCAACTCCTCACCTTTCAGCAATCCTTGAGCGAGCAACGCCAAATCCGCCGACTGCCTGATCAACTCTTTCTTTGCATCCACATCTGCTTCTGCAACAATGCGCGTCACGAGCGGGTGATTCGTATTTACCACCAGGTTGTGCATCTCCGGCATATTGCCAAACATGTTCATCCCTCCGCCGAGTGCGCTCATGTCTTTCATACGGCGCATAAATTCGGGACGCGTAATGAGCATCGGTGCATCCGTTTCGCTGAGCGATTCGAACATCACGTTGAATTTTTCCTTCGGAAGCTGTTCTTCCACGATCGGGCGCAGGGCATCTTTTTCTTCGTCCGAAAGTTTGGATGGCATCGGCTCGTCTTTGCGGATCAGCTTCTCCACCGTATCGGAATCGACGCGAACGAACTGCGAATTGGCGAGTTTGCTCTCGAGGAAATTGATGTAATGCGAATCGATCATGCTGTCCATCACGAGTACATCGTAACCGCGGTCTTTCGCCGTTTCAATGTAACTGTGCTGCGCGTTTACGTCGGTGGTATAGAGATAAACCAGCTTTCCTTCTTTGTCGGTCTGTATCGGTTTGATCTTCGTTTCGTATTCCTCCAGCGTAAACATTTTCGACTCCGCATTTCTCAGCAAAGCAAATTTCTTCGCTTTGTCGTAAAACTTGTCGTCGCTGAGCATGCCGTACTGGATGAATATGCGGATGTCTTCGTATTTCTTTTCGAAATCTTCGCGGTCTTTCTTGAAAAGTTCTTCCAGCTTGTCCGCCACTTTTTTGGTGACGTGCGAAGAAATTTTCTTCACGTTTCCATCGCTCTGCAAATACGAACGCGATACGTTCAGCGGAATATCCGGCGAATCAATTACACCGCGGAGCAAAGTCAGGAAGTCGGGAACGATCTGCTCCACAGAATCGGTTACAAAAACCTGGTTGCTGTACAGCTGGATCTTGTCCTTCTGCATCTCGAACGACTTCTTGATCTTCGGGAAGTAAAGTACGCCTGTGAGGTTGAACGGATAATCGACGTTCAGGTGAATCCAGAACAGCGGATCTTCGAAATTCATCGGGTACAGCTCGCGGTAAAACGATTTGTAATCTTCGTCGGTGAGATCAGCCGGTTTTTTGGTCCATGCCGGTGCAGGATTGTTGATCTGTTTCGGTGTGGTAATCTCCGTTTCAACCTCCGCTTCGTCTTTCACTTTCTCTGTGGTTTCGCCAAAGAAAATCGGAACAGGCAGGAAGCGGCAGTATTTCTCAAGGACTCCGCCAATGCGCGATTCTTCCAGGAACTCCAGCGAATCATCAGCAACGTGCAGGATAATGTCCGTACCGCGGAACTCGCGTTCTGCCGCGGTCATTGTGTAATCGGGACTTCCATCA
>DATHKF010000620.1:0-3148 GCA_035489505.1 Bacteroidia bacterium
TAAAAAAGTTTCGGGTTAGGGACCGGTCTACTGTGTTTCAAGGGTACAGTCGTTTGACTTGTAAATATTCGGACCTTGAAACACAGTGAAGAAAGCCTAACCGAAACTCCTTAACCCGAAACTTTTTTAACCCGGAACCGCGGAAATCTTAAAGCCTGCCGACGGCATAGATTTTATAAGAACAGGCAAAATCCCTTAAATAACAGCGCTTTCAAAAAAATCATCTCAAAAATTTGCGAAACCGATCAGTTGCACATATATTTGCAACCGAATGGTTTCTTAATTTAAACAGCAGCACGATGCGAAAGTTAAAATTACAAGTACAAATGACCTTGGATGGTTTCATTTCAGGCGCAAACGGCGAAATGGATTGGATGACGTTTAATTGGACTGACGATCTGAAAGCGTACGTCATTCAAATTACAAACCCGGTCGATACCATTTTGCTGGGAAGAAAACTCGCCGAAGGATTCATTCCCCATTGGACTGAAGCATTAAAGCATGCCGAAGAAGGCGCTCAAAAAATGGTAGAGACGCCCAAAATAGTTTTCTCCAAAACCCTGTTCAAATCAAAGTGGGAACGCACGACTATGGCCAACGGTGAATTGACCGACGAGATCAATGCGTTGAAAAAACAGGCCGGCGGTGATATGATCGTTTACGGAGGAGGCAAATTTGTTTCCTCACTGATCAAAGAAAAACTCATCGACGAGCTTCATTTATTTATCAATCCGGCGGTGATCGGAAAAGGAATGCCCATTTTCCAGGAAGTTGCCGACAAGCAGAATTATAAATTACGGTCGTCTAAACAATTTGAGTGCGGCATCGCTGTACTCACCTACAATCCGATCTAACATGCGACGAGACGTTTTCCAGGCCATTGCCGATCCCACACGCCGGGCGATCATTTTGCTGATCGCTGTTCAGGCGCTGACGCCGAATGCCATTGCCGAACACTTTGATACCACGCGGCAAGCCGTTTCCAAACACCTGCGCATACTCACCGAATGTGAATTGGTGACGCAGGAACAATCCGGAAGAGAAATTTACTATCAACTCAACGAAACCAAAATGAAAGCAATTGATGAATGGCTCGAACAGTTCCGGAAGGTCTGGGAAAGCCGCTACAACGAACTCGACCAGGTATTATTAACCATGAAAAACAACAAACGATGACAACAAACCTTGCATTTGATTTTTCCGTAGACAAGGAAAACAAAACGATCACAGTAAAAAGGGAATTTGCAGCAGAGGTCGCCCTCGTGTGGCAGGCCTATACCCAAAGTGAAATTCTTGACCGGTGGTGGGCACCAAGACCCTGGAAAGCAAGAACCAAAACAATGGATTTCCGTGAAGGCGGATCGTGGCATTACGCCATGGTTGGACCTGAAGGCGAAGAACATTGGGCGCTGGCGAACTACATCACGATTCAGCCGCAGAAAAATTTTACCGGGCTCGATGCGTTTGCAGATGCAGAAGGCAACGTGAACAAAGATCTTCCGCAATCCAAATGGGATGTGAATTTTACGGACAAGGGAGAAGTGACACTCGTTGAATTCCGGATCACCTTTAGCGATTTTGCTCAGCTCGAAACAACACTCCAGATGGGCTTCAAAGAAGGTCTTACCGCAGCGATGGAAGGACTGGAAGAGTTGCTGCCTTCACTGAAGAAATAGTCCAGCTACAATTCATCCCAAACAATAAAGCAGAAAAGCTTCCCGTTACAGGAAGCTTTTCTGTTTATAACATTTTAATTCGGCAGATGCAGCGCTAGTACGTCACCACTTTCTGCACGGTTCTCTCTTCGGGACTCGTCAACACAACGGTGTAAATACCCGCACCAAATTCTTCGAGGTGAAGTTCTTTTACATACGTTCCTTCGAACTCAGAAATCTGCTCAGCGAAAACAACCTGTCCGAACACATTGAATACCTCAACCGTGTACGTGATTTTTACATCAGCCTGGAACGAGATTGTAAACACGCCATCGTTTGGATTCGGATACGCGTTCAGCATCGCTGTGCCCGTGCTTTCCGGAATTGCCAATACGGTTTGTTCCGCTTCGCCATCGCGTACTTCGCTGGTCTCATTGCTGGTTGCAGTACCTGCATCGCCACCACCCGAAAGGCGTTGCGACTGATTGGTAATTACAACCGGTGTCGACACCGCAGAAGTACAACTTGCAGTGGAAACAACAACCGTATACGAACCGTTGAACTGTGCGAAATGCGTTTGCCCGGTTGAACCTGCAATGGCAACTCCATTGAAGAACCATTGGTTACCCGTTGAATGATTCGATGTCAGTAAAAATCCGGATTGTGAAATAATTGGTGTTGAAACACCCGTGCCCGTATTGTTTAAGCCACGATGTTGTGTAAAGGTGCAGCCATTCGCATCGCTTACGACCAAAGGAAAACTCGTACCCGAAGCCAGACCCGTGAATGTTGTGCCGCTTTGAAATGCACCACCATTGAGCGAGTATTGGTACGGGGGAACACCACCGGTTACTGATGTCGCAGTGAGTGTACCATTCGGTTGGTTGCATGTAGAATTCGTTACGCTGATTGCCACCGCAGATGGTCCACCTGGAGTGGATAATATAGGATGCCCACCAAATCCGGTTTCACATCCATTGGCATCCCTGATATTTAGAGGATATGAACCTGCCACCAAACCGGTAAATGTGTTGGAGGTGGTAAACGATGAGCCAACACCCAACTTATACAAATAGGGTGGCGTGCCACCGGTTACGCTGGTAATTACAACCGATCCATTGCTCTGGCCGCAGCCGGGATCAACCTCAGAGGAAGTAAAACCTGAAGGAAATCCTGCTACAGTAAGAATGGTGTGGGTCGTTGAAAAGGTGCATCCATTGACATCTTTCACGGTAATAGTATAGGTTCCCGCTCCGAGACCGTTAGAACTTAAAGTTGATGTGAAAGGACCTCCATTGAATGAATAGGTATATGGCGCAGTTCCACCAACAATTCCCGAAATGCTTATGAATCCGTTATTCGTTGCGCTGCCACACGAATGTCTGAATGTAAAATTGATTGCAGTAGGGCCCGATGAACTGATGATCGTTACCGATTTTACAAACGTACAATTGTTCGCGTCCTTCACCGTTACCTGGTGGTTTGCTGCATTG
>DATHKF010000621.1:0-13185 GCA_035489505.1 Bacteroidia bacterium
AGGCTAACCACAACGAAAACATACGCCGTAAACGACTTCACATCCGGAGGCATGCCATAAATTACACCGGCAGCTTTGTTGGAAATCATCCCCAGCAAAAAGTAAACGCCCATAAAGGTTCCAATAAACCGCGGCGAAACATGCGAAGCAATTTGCGCGATCAGTACCGGCGCGGTCAGGATTTCAGCGGCCGATAAGAGATACGGAGTAACAGAACATCCAAGCTGAGCGCCAACTGCAATAATGACTGCCAGAACAAGAAAACCGGCGCTGATTTTATACACCGATTTAAAACCCGGGATGAAACCGAGTCCAGCGAAAAGTGCTCCGAAGATCAGACTTCCGATCCCAGCACTGATCAGGAACCAATTGCTGGAACCGCATCCGCTCAGTTCAGAAACCTGTTCATACAGTATCCACAAAACGATTCCGGCAACCATGAATAAAGCAACCTGGGCAATACCAATTCCGGTTGATTTGAAAGACTGAGTGATGGACGTTACGTTGTCCTGGAACGCTTTCAGAAGTAAACCGAGCAACAGCAATATGGTATTGAACAGGGACACGCCGGCACAGATCAGGAAGCCCAGTTCGTAATTGGGTGTTCCGGAATCTGCAAAATGTCCGATAACGAGTGGAGCCAGGAACGCTCCTATGTTGATGAACAGGTAAAGCAGGATGAAGAATCCATCAACGTGATTTTTCTTGTGGGCAATCTGCGAATAGAGCGTGCTGATCATGTTCGGTTTAAAGATTCCTGTACCGAGCGCGATCAGGCAAAGTGCCGGTATAAGTCCGGTCCCGCCGCCGAAAGCCAGGAGGAACATGCCCAACGTGCTCGAGCCGGACCCAATCACGAGGAAAAGTGCAGACCGGCGCGTAAGGTCGCCAAGCAGTCCGCCAACAATCGACAGGAAATAAACCCCGCCGGTCAATATTCCGTAGAGTGCGACAGATTCGGTTTTATCCAGTTCCAGCCCATGAAACATGTATAAAACCAGGAATGCACGCACCCCATAATAAGTGAAGCGTTCCAGAAGTTCGGCAAGGAAGAGTAATCCAACGGGTATGATCATAGACTCAAATGTTGTAAAGGCCCTAACGCTGCAAAGGATAATAGCCATTTGAGGGTTGGGACCCTTGCGCACCCTTACTAACCCTCAAAGGGTTATAGCCCTTGCGGGGTTCGATTTTTCCGCATCCAATGTGCAACAAAAACAAGTCCGGCCAACACCAGGCACCCCAATGCGAAACCGTGGATAAACAGGGTTGGTTCATCCTGCATGAGTTCAGAGAACTGGTTTCGGGTCCACGCGGAAAACATCGAAATCACGCCAAAAATGGCGGCAAAAGTAACCGTAAACTGCGAAGGACTGCTCATCAGGATTCGTGCAGCGAGGATCGGGACGATGAATATCTCGGCTGCGGACTTGAGAATGGGAATCGAATAATCGCAGTTCAGGAGCGGCAACAGTTCGAGCAGCGAAACAAGCGCCACGAAACCGACGATGGTTTTAAAGAAAATGCTGATCCGCGTGGCAAAAGAGATCGTGATGGCCACCGCCAGGAAAACGATCGATCCCAAAAGGCCGTAAAGCATGGCTTCCGATCTGGGAACACAGCCTGTGAGCTCCTGAATGCCCGGGAGAATAATCCATATCCAGAAGGAGACGAAGAAGAAAATCAGTATTTCGACTATGTTCGTTAAGCTTCCCTGATAAGTTTCACTGAAAGATATCAATGTGCTGTTTTTTAATGATTTATAATTTATAAATACCAGCACTGTGGCTACGCCGAAAACAACAGCACAACTGGCATAGGTGTATACCATCGAGTTCCCGGAAGATAGTCCGAAGAGCCACCAGGCTATTCCCGGACCAACGGATGCGCCTAAACTGATGATTAGCCACAGAATCATGTAAAAACCTTCAAATTTTGCTCGTTTTTCGCGTGTAACGGCATAAAGTCCAGCGATCAGGTTGGTTTTAAACACGCTGTAACCGATAAACACGAGCAAAATTCCGGCTTTGGCCAGTTCGCGGGGGCTAAAGACCAGAATGATGAATCCAAGCAGGCTCATGGCCAGACCGAGAATCGCGAAAAGCGGCGAACGGCGGGTCAGGTCGGCAAAAAAACCGAAAATAAGAGCAGAAAGCGCGGCAACGGTAAACAGCAATTGGTAGACCGAGCCAATCAGCATGGGCGAATCGTACAGTGCGTTTATGTGCGATCCCAGGATCATGAGGAACGCGTAATAGGCAGCGGCGGCCAGGAAATCGGTTAAGTAAAGAAGGACTACAGATCGGATCATAAAGGATTGTGAATCTTCAAGGATACGGATTTCGGGTTAAATTTCAATGATTCAAACTGAATTATAATTAATATTATGTTAAATAGTTTAATGCTAATTACCAGACAATTAAATCAATAATGGTTGCCATATTTTCGCTGCAATCTTTATACACTTCACAATTCCGAAATTCGCGAGTGGAAAAGATTTCATTGCGTCCCTCGTAGCATCTGACGACATTGCGCCTCATGAATCTTGATTCAAATTTGGATAGTGCGCTAAGGTTTCTTTATAGCTACGGTGCGAAAGGTGCCAGTTACGATTGGTATGATCATCGAGCTAAAGAGCGGAACTACGATCAATGGTTGTTTCAATATCTAGACACCCTGGGCATTCCGGAAAATCTGCACTCCCCGATTATTACGGAATTAGCACGTTGTGGATTAATTGAAGTTTTACCCGTCGACACTAAAGAAACTGCCCTGCCGCCAACTCAAATAAAGATATCCTTCAGTGGGATTCAAAAGATAAAAATGGAAACAGAAAAAACTCTGGAATTCCGAATATTAAGGTATTTGGAGCCACGACAAAATGAATTCGGGGTAACAACCGAAATGATCGTAGATAGTCTCAAAGGAACATTTTCCCCCTACGAGATTGAGAGTGAATTGGAAAAAATGACTGTGTTGAAAATTCTAGGCAAAAAGGATCAACCTCCTTTTGGTTGGTCATTTGCTGACCGCGGGGACCGAATAAATGTTCTGCAAACAAGAATTGACCAAAGAAAGAATGAGGTTTCAGAAATTAATAGTCCTCAGATAACACAAAACATTTTCCACGCGCCGGTTGGAACATTTGTTCAAGAATCGCAATTGCGAGACATTAAGAACAAGCAAATAATGGATGGAGCTCCAAAGGAGGTGGTTGAAAATGGAACGATTTCCCTGTTAAAAAAGTACTGGTGGCTACTCGTTGTTCCAATCATCGCAGGATTAATGGTTTTATTGGTCGATAAGAATACTTAGTCGTCTCAGCATGTTTCCTCCATTTTGCCCCGGATCTCCAACTGTCTCCTGTTCTTGAGCCTTAATACAGTCTCCAAAATAAGTCTTGCTTCCGACCTGCTTCCGTGGTACATTTGGCTATGACCGACCCAAAACCTTCTGAAGAAAAGCCGGTGATTCCGCCGCCACCACCGCCTACTGATGGTGGTTCATCGTACGAGACGTTCGATGACAAGAAACCCCGCAGCACAAAGTAATAACACGACCGATACAAAGATCGTTCTGTGATACTCCTTGGCCAAACATGTGAGATGCCCAGAATTAATTTCTATTGATTTGTCATAAGAATGAAGAATTGAGTTTTTTATCCATAATTCATTCCCTTTCTGATCCTGAATAATCCTTGAAAATGCTTTAGGGGACATTCCGTCAAATCTAAGTTTCAGTGGTGATAAAGAAGTCCTGGAGGCCCAAACAACTCCAAGAGCCCAGACTACAGAAAATATGAACATCCAAAACTCAACGCTTTTATATTCGGTTGAGTTGAAGAATGATTTCGAAAAAAAAGCCACAAAGGCTAAAGGAAATCCGATTAGAAAGTATGTTTTATTTCTTGTCTCGCGTATTGATTCATTGATGTGCTTTAGCAAGGCTTTTGCCTCGTTCAATTGCGTATTGAAATCAAACTGATCATTGTTCATTTAACGAAGTTACAAAAGTTCGTCTCAGCTAAAGTCAATTCCTGCAGTGCTTCTTGAAGGTCAAATAGTTGGAATGTTCAAAAATAATTAGTTGTTATGTTTTGCAACCGTGTTATCTTCACAAAAGAAAACCGGAGTAACGAGCTCCGGTAGTCAAATCAAAACAATTATAATGTATACAAAGGAAGTATTTATTTCGTGCATTCATTCGATGAACATGGTTCGGGTGACGTTTTACTCAAAGGAAGACCAAACAGTTCTTGTCAGGACTTGTGCGCCGATGGACTTTGCTCCCAGTTCTCGAGCAACGGATAAATCTGATAGATTCCATTTTTGGGACTATGATAGTGATAAATATAGCCATACTCTATCACTTTTGCCCAATCAAGTGCACTCCATAGAAATATTGCCTGATCGGTTTGTACCAACATTCGTAACGTGGCATCCTAATTGGACTGTTTCAAGAACGTGGTAAGAAGGTTACTAACTCAACAATAAAAGGTCGGGCTAACCCCGACCTTTTATTTCGATATCATAATCCAGAACTATTGCCCCTGAACCTTTTTAATCTCGTCCTTCATCTTATTGTAGTTGTCCGTATCGCCCAGATTACCGTAGCAGATCTTCAGCGCCAGCAACGTATTCAGGTCTTTCGGGTCAACCACGCGCGCCTTCTCCAGGTACTCGATCGCTACTTTCAGCGGCGGCTCCCAAAGCGTTCCGTATTTCGCGGCATCCGCAATTGTGGAATTTGAGCGGTTGTAATACTCGATCGACTGGTTGTAATACAAGATTCCGAGGTTATACAACGCATCAAAATAATCTGGCTTCAGTTCTACGGCTTTCTTGTAGTTTTCAGCCGCTTTTCCGTGCAATTCTTCATAATTCGCTGGTTTTGGACCCGGTTTTCCGTCTTTATCGTTCGGATTCGCCATACGGTCATATACGTTTCCAACTACGAAGAACAATTCCGGATCGTCCTTACGCTGAGCCGTCAATGCTTCGAGTTGAGCAACAGCTTCCTTCGATTTTCCTTCGCTCAGCTTGATGTTCACGTCTTCAGTCAACAGGTCGGCATCGTTCGGGAACTTTTTCAATCCGTCGGCGATAGTCGCTTTGTAAGCAACGGTATCTCCTTTGTCTTGCTGACACTGCGCCAGCAACAGCCAGGTGTTTCCTTTGCCGTAACCGATTTCCGTGAGCTTCTTGAAATGGCCGATCGCCTTGTCATACAGTTTCCCGTTCATCGCGCTCACTGCAGCGTTGTTGATGTTCAGCGTGTCTGTAGTTCCGCTGGTTCCGGAGATCGCAATCGCGAGTTCAAACATCGGATAAGCTTCCACGTATTTCTCCTGGTTGTAGTTCGAAATACCAACATTCTGCGTGTATACATAGCAGTCGCTCAGGCCAGTACTGATTCCATCATAAACACCTACTTTATCCAGTGTTTTGGCTTTGAGGTACGCGTTCGAAGCTTCCGTCAGGTTGGTTACAGGAGTTGCCACATACGCCATCGACTGCTTCTTATTGGCATCTGCCACATCGGTGATCGACGCTACTTTGGCCGCCAGCTCCGACTTATATAAAGCCAGGTAAATGTTGCCCCGGTAGTACCATGTCTTTGCATCGTCCTTGGTATCGGCATGAACCGAAGCCTCGTCGATATTCAGTTTGGCTTTCTGCAGATCAGCGGGATCCTTATCGCGCTTATAACCTTCAAAGGCATTATACGCAGTAGTCACTTTAAATTTCTGACCGAACATCACGCCGGATGAAACCATCAGCACTGCAATAAAAAGGTACTTTTTCATAGACTTCATTTATTCAGGTTTATTTTCCTCCGTTTCTGATTCAACATCCGTGCCATCGTCATCCGGACCTTCTTCACCTTCAACTTCCGCTTCTGCCTCCGGTTCGTCGGCGCTGTCGGCCATCGTTGTATCCACCGTTCCGTCGATTGCTACTGCTTCTTCTTCCGGATCGCTTTCAACTGCGGTCACTGCTCCAATCGCATCGGACTCATCCAATGAGATCAAACGAACGCCTTGAGTTGCACGGCCCATCACGCGCAGATCGGCTACACGCAAACGAATCACAATACCTGCTGTGGTAATGATCATCAGGTCATGATCGTCCGTCACCGCTTTCATGGCAATCAACTGCCCGGTTTTGTCCGTTACGTTGATCGTCTTCACGCCTTTCGCTCCGCGACGTGTCTGTCTATAAGACTCCACATCGGAACGTTTTCCATAACCTTTCTCGGAAACCACCAGGACTTGCGGCGGATTTTCCTTCGGCATCACGATCATTCCGATCACTTCGTCCTTCGGACCGGCCAAAGTAATGGCACGAACACCGGAAGCCGTACGGCCCATGTCGCGCACTTCGCTGTTCGTAAAACGAACAACCTTGCCCATGCGTGATGCAACCATCAGCTGGTCGTCGTTGGTAACGAGTACTGCTTCGAGCAATGTATCTCCATCGCGGACAGTGATTGCGTTGATCCCGTTTGCACGCGGACGCGAGTACTGTTCAAGAACTGTTTTCTTGATCACACCGCGCGCGGTACACATTACGATATAATTCGAATTGAGATATTCTTCATCCGAAAGGTTCTTCACGTTGATGTACGCGCGGACCTTATCCGTTGCCGGAAGATTGATCAGGTTCTGGATTGCACGGCCTTTCGAGGTTTTATTTCCTTCCGGAATCTCGTAAGCACGCATCCAGAAACATCTTCCCTGTTCGGTGAAGAGCATGAGATATGCGTGTGTGCTCGCCACAAACAAATGTTCCACGAAGTCCTCGTCGCGCGTTGCGGATCCGCGTGAGCCACGTCCTCCCCTGTTCTGCGCACGGTATTCGGAAAGCTGCGTACGCTTGATATAACCCATGTGCGAGATCGTGATCACCACGTCTTCGTCAGCAATCAGGTCTTCCATGCGCTGATCATCAGCAGCAATAATGATATCTGTCTTGCGGGCGTCGCCATATTTCTCTCTGATCTCCGCCATCTCATCCTTGATGATCTGCATACGCAAACCTTCATCATCCAGGATGCCGCGCAGGTGCGTGATGAGTTTCATCAACTCTTCAAACTCTGCACGCAGTTTGTCGCGCTCCATGCCGGTGAGCACACGCAGACGCAATTCGAGAATAGCGCCCGACTGAATTTCCGACAATGAAAAACGCACCATGAGTTCTTCCTTCGCCTCATTTGGCGTGGCCGACTCACGGATAATTTTGATGACTTCATCGAGATGGTCCAGTGCAATGAGATAGCCCTGCAAAATATGCGCGCGTTTCTCCGCCTGTTCGAGTTCGTATTTTGTTCTGCGGACAACTACTTCGTGACGGAAATCCACAAAGTGGCCGATCATCTGTTTGATGTTCAGCATTTGCGGACGACCACCAACCAGCGCAATATTGTTTACGCTGAATGAAGTCTGCAGTGACGTGTATTTGTAAAGCTGGTTGAGAACGACATTGGAAACAGCGTCGCGCTTCAGTTCATATACAATGCGCATTCCATCACGATCCGATTCGTCGCGGATATCGCTGATGCCTTCCAGTTTCTTTTCGTTGATCAGGTCGGCAGTGGCTTTGATCATCGCCCACTTGTTCACCTGGTACGGAATTTCGTTTACGATAATACGCTCGCGTCCGTTGTGCTCTTCGATCACCGCTTTTGCACGCAGCACGATTCTGCCACGACCGGTTTCAAACGCTTCACGCACGCCGGTGTACCCGTAAATAGTTCCACCTGTCGGAAAGTCAGGTGCCTTCACGTACTTCATGATATCCTCGATCGTGAGATCGCGGTTGTCGATGTACGCCATGGTAGCGTTGATGATCTCCGTGATGTTATGCGGTGGCATATTCGTTGCCATACCTACTGCAATTCCCGATGCACCATTGATGAGCAATTGTGGAATACGCGAAGGCATAACGGTTGGTTCTTCGAGCGAGTCGTCGAAGTTTGGACGGAAGTCCACCGTGTTCTTGTCAATATCCGCAATCACTTCTTCAGCAATCTTGCGCAGGCGTGCTTCGGTATAACGCATCGCTGCAGGAGGATCTCCGTCAACGCAACCAAAATTCCCCTGCCCGTCTACGAGCGGATAACGCAAACTCCAGTCCTGCGCCATACGAACCATTGTGTCGTACACCGAACTGTCGCCATGCGGGTGATATTTACCCAAAACCTCCCCGACAATACGGGCAGATTTTTTATACGGACGGTTCGAAAGAACGCCCAGCTCGAGCATTCCGAACAGCACCCGTCGGTGAACCGGTTTTAAACCATCGCGTACGTCCGGCAGCGCGCGTGAAACGATAACTGACATCGAATAGTCGATGTAAGCCGTACGCATCTCATCTTCAATGTTAATCGGGATAATTTTCTCTCCTGAAGCCATGTCTTTTTGTCACTATTAAAGTTTAGCACAGTTCTTGAAGAACTATTACAAAAACAGCACTAAAATGATATTTATTTAAGGAGTCCGAAAGTACCCATTTTGCATGTGAAAATCGGTCAGAAAAGAGTCTAATTATTAACATTTTTCGGTGAATAAAAACAACTGATTAAACCCTTGAAAATCGTGATTGTATCTACTTTTGAAAACGTCCCGATTTATGGCTAATTTTAAGGGACAGAGGGACCACTGAAAAGCAAACCGAATAAGGTTATTTATGGAAGCAAAATTTTCCCCCAGAGTAAAAGATGTGATCACGTATAGCCGTGAGGAAGCACTGCGGCTAGGACATGATTACATTGGGACAGAACATTTACTACTCGGAATTATCCGTGAAGGTGAAGGAAGTGCTGTTAGACTGATGAAGCAGATGAACGTGAACCTGCTCGATTTGCGCAAGGAAGTGGAAACACTGACTTCAGGATCGGCACGGAAATCCGCTGCCAATCTTGGAAACATTCCCCTGGTGAAACAGGCGGAACGCGCATTGAAGATCACGTATCTCGAAGCCAAGCTGTTCAAAAGTGCCGTTATCGGTACAGAGCATCTGCTGCTTTCGATCCTGAAAGATGAAGATTCAGTCGCCACCAAGGCGTTGAACCGTTTTGGGCTCGATTACGAGGCTGTAAAAGGCGAACTGGACAACCATGCCGGAAGCTCAAGTGACGAAACGTCATCTCCGCGTTCGGAATTCCCGAATACGCCGGAAGACGACGATTCCGAAGAAAGCACTTTTGGCTCCAGCCAGAAAAAGATCGCCGACTCGAAATCGAAGACCCCGGTACTCGACAATTTCGGTCGCGACCTCACCAAAGCTGCTGAAGAGGGCAAACTCGACCCGATCGTTGGTCGTGAAAAAGAAATCGAGCGCGTATCGCAGATCCTTTCCCGCCGGAAGAAAAATAACCCGATTCTCATTGGAGAACCCGGTGTTGGTAAATCGGCGATTGCAGAAGGACTTGCATTGCGCATCATCCAGAAAAAAGTTTCACGCGTACTCTTCAACAAGCGCGTGGTATCCCTTGATCTTGCTTCCCTCGTTGCAGGAACAAAATACCGCGGCCAATTTGAGGAACGTATGAAAGCCGTAATGAATGAACTGGAGAAATCTCCGGATGTCATTCTCTTCATTGACGAAATTCACACGATCATCGGTGCCGGCGGAGCTTCAGGTTCCCTCGACGCATCGAATATGTTCAAGCCGGCGCTCGCACGCGGAGAGATCCAATGCATCGGGGCAACCACGCTGGATGAATACCGCCAGTATATTGAGAAAGATGGTGCGCTCGAGCGTCGTTTCCAGAAAGTAATTGTGGAACCAACTACGGTTGACGAAACGATCCAGATCCTGAATAACATCAAGAGCCGTTACGAAGATCACCACAACGTAACGTATACCGACGAAGCGATCAAAGCATGCGTTACGCTCACTGCCCGTTACATCACCGACCGTCACCTGCCGGATAAAGCGATTGATGCACTGGATGAATCAGGCTCGCGTGTACACATCACCAACATCAAGGTTCCGAAGAAGATACTTGAAGTGGAAGAAGAGATCGAAAAAGTAAAAGAAGAAAAGAACCAGGTTGTGCGTTCACAGCGTTATGAAGAAGCTGCACGCCTGCGCGATAAAGAACGCCAGCTCCAGGAGCAACTGGAAGCAGCGAAGAAACAGTGGGAAGACGATAGCAAAACGCATCGCGAAATTGTAAGTGAAGACAATGTGGCGGAAGTTGTTTCCATGATGACCGGAATTCCTGTACAGCGCGTATCACAGCATGAAGGCGATAAACTCGCATTGATGTTTGACCAGCTGAAAGGAAAAGTTATCGGCCAGGAAGAAGCCATCAAGAAAGTGGTGAAAGCCATCCAGCGTAACCGCGCAGGGTTGAAAGACCCGAACAAACCGATCGGTTCATTCATTTTCCTCGGTCCTACCGGTGTTGGTAAAACACAGCTTGCGAAAATTCTCGCACGCTACCTGTTCGACAATGACGAAGCGCTGATCCGCATCGACATGAGCGAATACATGGAGAAGTTTGCAGTATCACGTCTTGTGGGCGCGCCTCCGGGATACGTTGGATACGAAGAAGGCGGACAGCTTACTGAAAAAGTTCGCCGTAAGCCGTACTCGGTGGTCCTGCTCGATGAGATCGAGAAAGCTCACCCGGATGTGTTCAACCTCCTGCTCCAGACGCTGGATGACGGTCAGCTGACTGATTCACTCGGGCGCAAAGTAGATTTCAAGAACACCATCATCATCATGACCTCCAACATTGGTTCACGCCAGCTGAAGGACTTCGGAACAGGTGTTGGTTTCTCTACCGGCGCGAAACAGGATCACGGAGATGACCACGCGAAAGGTGTTATCGAAAATGCACTGAAGAAAGCATTCGCCCCTGAATTCCTGAACCGTATCGACGACGTGGTGATGTTCAACTCGCTCAGCCGTGAAAACATTCACCTCATTATCGATATCGAACTCGACAAACTCTACGGACGTGTTTCACAATTGGGTTACACGATCGAGATCACCGAGAAGGCGAAGGATTTCATTGTCGACAAAGGATTTGACGCTGCTTACGGCGCCCGTCCATTGAAGCGTGCGATCCAGAAGTTTATCGAAGATCCGCTGGCGGAAGAGATCATCAAGTCGGGAATCAGTGAAGGAGATACGGTGATGATCGATTACAATGAAGAGAAAAAAGACATTGTGATCACGATGACCAAACCGAAACCGAAGAAGAAGCCGAAAGAGGAATAGTCTTTCGATCAGATAGAACGAAAGTGCCGCGCTGAAGAGTGCGGCACTTTTTTTTGGGAGAAAGTTGGTTCGGCCCCCACAGGGCCGGGAGATAGCACGAACTTTTTTTATATATGTCTGGCTTCTCCGAAGCCATCGTGCACACTTGCATGCCAGAAACTGCTCGCGGCCGGTCGCGTAGCAACCAAACATGTGTAAAGAAAAACGCGGTACGTGCCCTTGCCCCTTAGCGGCAAAACATGGTCTCTTCCCGTCACCGTAACGCAGCCTGCACCGAGGAATCGAAGTGTATCAAATGCGAATGATCCGCGGCCACGCCTCTACTTCCCGAAGTAATACACGAGATTGATCTGCGCATTCAACGGGCCAAATTCAATCTGTCGCTTGCTGTAGTCATACTCCGTGAACCCACCGCCGGAAGTTTGAATTTCAGCCTGATTTGAATCGGAGAAATGCCGCGAGTTGGTCGTCCGCCGCTCATATTTCTGATCGCGGATCCACACATAATAAGCGCCGAAAAAGAAAGATGCCCCGATACCAAATGATCCATTGAGTTTATACTCCAGCGAAGCATGACCAATGATCCCGGCAGCATTTGCACAGGGATATTTTATGGCCTCCGTAGAATAGGTCACGTCGAGACTGGAATAGTGGCCACCAGTTAGGAGAGAATCCTCTTCGACCGCGAAGTAATTTGTCCCCGAAACATCGTGACTGATCCGCAGGTAGCGCAGGTAATGCAGTTCCCCTCCTGCCCTCACTACAAAGTTCCTGAACTGCATTTCATGTCCGCCTCCAATACCAAAAAGTAAATTGGAAGAACGATACGTTCGTGTAGCGCCCGAGTAATACGTGTGCTGTGTTTCAACGATCGTGTCATGCGGAGACCCGTAAGGCATAGAAATATAGGACGTATCGTATTGGCTGCTGTATGTATTGCCGTATGCCACGCGGACATGATAGAAGAACGTGGAACTGGTGTGCTTTCGCAATGTCAGACCGGTCGACCACCCGTATTGAGTAGTTGAGCCATCATTGGAGAAGAGCGCGGTATTCTCTTCCAGGTATTCCGCCTGGTGTATTCTGTTCGGCTCACCCAGCTGGAGTGATAATGAAAAATTATGTTCAGGAAAATCGGCACTGTCTTTATTGACTTGTGCGAAACCGGGAACTGCGAAAATAATTGTGAAGAGAATAAATGTCTTTTTCATGTTCCGGCACCAATTAGATACTCCCGGTAAACAAAAACATCATCCGCCCTTTTTCTTCAGAAAACTGTAGACAACACAAAAACCCAGGTTGAACTGGGCCATGCTGCCTTCCAGGTCAGAGGCGATATAGGCTTTGTGATTATCGAGGGCAAGTTTGTACGGATCAAATTCGAAATTGGTGAAGATGATCGAAGATTGAAAACCAATAGCGAAACTTCCTTCGGTATAGAAATAAGCCCCGACTTCAAATTCGCCATAGTTCATGCGGTACTTCGTCTGGAAATTTTCCGGCAGTGAATCGTACGACACATCGTAGAAATGCATTTCTGCCTGTCCTGCCGTAACGGCAGCGTAAAGCACCGCATTTTCACCAATCACGTGATCATACGACAAACACAAACCCACTCCATTGAACTGCCCCTGCGTTTTCAACCCGGGAATTTTATTGTCAGGCACTTTCCACTGCACGTGCTTGGCCTGGATTCCCGCAGAAAAACCGGAGAACAACCGCACCTTGAAGGCGAGGTTCAGGTCATAAATTCCAGTGAAGCTTCGCTTGAAGGCTTTGTTGGAAACCGGATGCGGTACATTGCCGCTGAATTTAATGTGCAGGCGATTAGCCATCGCCGGATTTTCCTGTCCGTATGCACTGCTACCCATTAAAATGAAAAATACTATCGCCCAGGAGAGCCTCATTGCCATTTCCAAATATAAGGATTAAGGAAGGAATCTCTGGAAAT
>DATHKF010000622.1:0-4563 GCA_035489505.1 Bacteroidia bacterium
ACAAGCAATACAAAACCCATCTTCGCCTTTGACAAGATTGGCATTGCAAACCACGCAAAGACGCGGATAAACGAGGCCAATGAAGTCATCAGCAAGTTGTACGAATTTCCCGGCAACCATATTTGATTAATTTTGCGCTAATACAGGAACGCTTTTTGCAGCATTAAAGTAAAGGATAATTACCCAAAAAAATGGACGACCAGAAGAATAACGAAAAGCAAAATAACAGGAAACTGCATTTTCTGTATCTCGCAATTATTTTCCTCCTTGGTGGATTGTGCGTGTATCTTGCCACACAATACAGCGGACTGAAAACAATTGTTGCTGAACGCGAGATCACGATCACGCAAGTGATCCAGGAACGCGAAGACGTGAAAAGCGATCTCGAAGACCTGAAAGCACAATACGCGGAACTGCAGACTACCGATGCAACGCTATCTGCAGAACTTGAAGCGAAGAAAGCGTACATCGATTCGCTCCTGGTTGAAGCCGATAAACACAAAGGCGATGCGTTCATCATTGCCAAGCTCAAGAAGGAAACACAAACGCTTCGTGCAATCATGAAGGGTTACATTGTGACCATCGACTCACTGAATACGCTCAACAATACACTGCGTGCTGAAAAGCAGGAAGTGCTTACAGCGCTCGATGAGGAAAAAGGCAAAGTAACCCGCGTGACCGACGAGAAATCACAACTCCAGGGGCGTATCGATAAAGCCGCATTGCTCACAACGCTCAACGCCCGCGCTTCGGGTGTGAATGTATCGCGCAACGGAAAAAAAGAATCGGAAACCAACAAGGCGAGCAAAACGGATAAGCTGAAAATTTCATTCGATGTTGCCGACAACGATCTCACGAAGTCAGGCGCACACACGGTGTACCTCCGCGTGATGACGCCGGATGGAAAAGAGCTTACACAATCTGAAGATCCGGATCACCAGTTCTCCTGGAACGGAAACAACCGCGGGTATTTCGCCTCGAAAAAAACCATCGATTACCAGAACCAATCGATGAGCGTGCTGATGTATTGCAACAAAGCGAAAGAAGAAGACGAGTTTCTGCCGGGATTGTACCGCATCGAGATTGTGTGCGATGGTGCGATTATCGGGGAGACGACGATGACACTGCAGTAACCCTCAAAGGGTTTACTGAAGAATCGCGTGATACACCATAAACCCTTTGAGGGTTTAGTTAGCGAACACCATCTCCATCGTCTGCACCGTCACACCATCAATCACAAGCGAATAGAGAAAAGTTCCCGATGCGCCGTAACCGTGCGTGTACAGCACTTCATTCAACCCGGTTTGCAACTCCACCGGAATTTCTTCCACCAGTTTTCCGGTTACATCTGTAATGACCACAGAAGCCGTTTTGTATTGGGGCATCTTGTCGACCTGGAAAAGAATGTACGTGGCTTCATCGAACGGATTCGGACGGTTTTGCATGAGCGTTACACCGCTTGATGTCGCCGGAATTTCTTCAACACCCACAGGTGTCGATTGAATTTCACCGGAGAAAATGCTTTCAATTCCATTGGTATCGACAGAACAAATGCTCACGCGGTACCAGGCCGCAGGAGGAACATCAATCGTGTCGATCAATGTGCCGGTGAACGTGTACACCGAATCCCAGTCGTTGGTGGTTGTTCGTACTCCAACGCGATAGGTGGCATACTGCGTCTGTTGCGTCACAACAATCACGAGATCGCTGTCGTGAACACCCAACAGAAAATCCGGTGTCTTCGGTCCGATCGCTGCCATTGCTGCGGCATTGCCGTTGATCACCGCATTTCGTGCGAGGTAATTGAAATCAACGAAGAAACTATCGATCACCTGGTCCCCATCTGTATCCACGCCCAGTGTATCGCGCGTGCTGTGCTGGCGGTCGCTGTAGTTGACATTCGCCACATTGGCATCACCGTGTTCATTCGCGGAAGTGAGCCGCATGGCAGTAAAGAAATTCTGGCGGAAAGGAATATGATCTCCGCCACGTCCTGTGCGATCTTCGGGCGACATAATACGCACGTCGGTCTGAACAAGAGAAAACGGCGCGATCATTTCTTTATACTCGAGTTTGATGAAACGCGAATATCCTTTGTGCGGCGAATTAAAACTTCCTGCTGAAAACAAACGCACACCGATGCTGTCGATATCTCCAATGCCCGGGCAACTCGGCGGAGAAGAAGTTTGTCCGCAGATCACACCACCGATCACGTCGTTATTCTGCACGGCTTTGATGCTAATGTCCTTCTGTGTGCAGTATTCTGCAAATGCTTCAGCGCCGTACAGGCCCTGTTCTTCGCTGATGGTGATGAGAAAAATAATCGTCTGGTTGTAGCTGTATTTGCTCATCACGCGGGCGAGTTCCAATACAAGCGCAGTACCTGTTGCATTGTCTTCAACACCTTGTGCAGAACAGAGCGAATCGCAAAGCACTTCACACCGCGAATCCATGTGAGCTTCGATAATGAGAATACGCTTGTCGGATGTATCCAGTCCCGGAAGCACAGCGAAAATATTCCGGTGCTGCGGTGTGGTACAGATCAAACGGTCGAACTGGAGATAGGAGGGAAGCAAACGGTTTTCATTCGCTGCACTGAACTCTGTGAATTTCTGAAATGCCCAACGACGCGCTGCGCCAACACCAAACGTATTTGAAACCGTATCGGATCCGGTATTGCGGTTCCCGAATGCAGCAAGTTGCAGGATGTAACTTTTCAGCGAATCGGGATTAACCTCGTTCAGAATTCCCTGTGAAATCGTGTCCGGGTGATTCAATACGTTTGTCGCCTGGTACGTTACCGGGTTGTAATTTCCGAGCATCACCTGTTCCGCAAGCGGGTTGGTAGAGATGATGTTGGTTTGTGCGTTGATCCCGCAGGTGAGACTGACCGCGAGGAGAAGAAAGCAGAACTGTTTCATCGGAACGACAATTAATGAAACAGAAAATTACGGAATTTATTCCGGGCGGTACACGCAGCGAAGGTTGCAATCATACGCTCGATAGGAAACGGTTGAAACCGTTTGGCAAAACCGTTGTTCTATTGCCGGGGGCTTAAGCCCCCGGCAATAGAACAACCCTTGATTACTTAACCGCTTAAGCGGTTTTCCTGGCACCTTCTATTGCGTTTTGATCACCTTCACCTGGCGCGCGACACCGTTTTCCGGTTGAATGCTCACGAAATACACTCCAGCCGCTCCGGCGATGTCCAGTTCGATTCGTGCTGTATTTCTGTACATCGCTTTGGAAATGCATTTGCCTTCAGCATCGTAAACCAGAACAGTTACCTCTTCGGATTGTTGATCCAGATCAATACTCACGTGACCTGTTGACGGATTCGGATACGATTCAATGGAAGCTGCAGAAAGTTCATCGTCAATTCCCGAAACCGAATTCAAGGTGTACTTAACAGCAAACATGTCCTGGTTGAACGGGTATCCCACCGCCAATGCTACTCCTACACCCGGATCGAAATCAACATCCTGGCTGTAATAACCGGCCAGGTGAATGCTGCCGGTTCGCGATACCGAAACTTCCGTTGGTATTGACTCCATCGAATTTTCAGGCGCTGCCGACCACTGGTAATTTCCCGTAGCCGTATCGTATCCCACAATGAACATCGCGTAACCCGGTGCGTTAAGATTCACCGTGTTGGATGAAGGATCAACATCACAGATGGCGTAGAAACTTCCCGCAGCACACAACGTTCCCAATGGAGTAAGATCGAGCGAACGTAAATAATCGTGACCGGTTGATCCCATAGTGTTGATCCAGATCAGTGATCCCGCTGTATCGAAACGTGATACAAATGCATCATCGGCGAGCGATGTAATATTTTGTACACCTGGGCCTGGATCAAAATCCACTGTGCCGTTGAACCAGCCGCACACATACAGGTTACCCAGCGCATCTGATTGTATCGCAGCGCCTTCTTCGGGGCCTGCAGCGCCGATCTGCCTGGCCCACACATAATTTCCTGCCGCGGTGTATTTCGCTATGAAAAGATCGCTGATGGTGGCACTGGTGTTGAAGTTAACGGCATTGGAAGGTGAAGGATCAAAATCAGCGGCGCCTGTGAAATACCCGGTGATGTATACAGCAGACGACAGATCGATATCGATGGATGTTCCCACGATGGTATCAATCAATCGCATCACGCTGATGTAATTTCCATCGGAGTCATAACGGCCAACATACAGCGCAGGGAAGGATGAGAAGTAAAGGGCAGAAGACCCGGAGGGATCAAAGTCGGCTGTTCCGCGGAAAGTGCCGAGGAGAAATATTTCTCCGGATGGGCTTACGGCCATGTCATTGGCATATACGCCGTAATTGCCGCCAATGACATTCGCCCATTGGTAGTTTCCTGAAGTATCGTAACAGGCCATGAACACGCTGTTGAATCCTGTGGCGTACAGCATGGCCGTTGATGTGTCAGGATCAAAATCCATTGGATCCTCAAATGAACCGGCTACGAGCAACCTGCCGGAACTGTCGATGTTTATTGATTTGACAAATTCGTTTCCGGTCGCGCCGAGATGTATCGACCAGCGAAACTGACCGCTT
>DATHKF010000623.1:0-4032 GCA_035489505.1 Bacteroidia bacterium
GGGAATTTCCATGATTTGATGAGACCTATCCTATGATCTTAGTTTTCGGATATCATTTTTCAAAACAGGAATATCTTTTTGAATAATGCCCCATAAAATCTGCAGATCGACGGAATCGTAGGCGTGAGCAATAAAATTTCTGAGCGCGATGATACTTTTCACACCTGTAATCTGAATTTCAGGATTCAGCCGGTTGACTTTCGTTACTGCCTCGCCAATAATTTCAAGCTGGCGTTCAATGGCCCTGATGGCCTTCATATCTTTTTTAAAGACTTCAAAATTGTTGTCGACGGAATTTTTGACTTCTTCTATTTCCTGGATAATATTCTCAATGTCCAGAATGTACTTCAACATTCTGTCAGGCGGCATACAACATAATTTTTGTCCGGTCAATTTCCTCTTTGAGAATAGAATTTTTGAGCGAAGCGCCGGTAAGAAGATCAACTTCGCGATGCAGAAGCGATTTTAATTCCTCCATAAGCGCAAAGAAATTATCAGCATAGTTGAGCAGATCAATGGTTTCGTCGAAGTAAACGAGAAAATCAAGATCGCTGTCGGCGCGATGCTGACCATTGGCAGCTGATCCAAAGAGAAACAACTGATGAACGTGGTGACGCTCACAGATTTGTTTTATTTCTTCCTTATGCTGACTGACGAGGGAAATCATACCGTAAATATAGGAAATTGAGCCGCCGCCGGCGCTTATGTTGCTATTCTTTTCCTGTGTACGCTTTCAACAACGACGCTGTCTGTTTTCGGATCTGCTTTTTCATCAATGAACTCCATCCGAGCAACCAACCCTTCCAGCCCAGCGCCTGCCGCGACCATTTCCACAGGTCAAACACATCGGTGTGGCGAATGATTTTTCCATCGCGGAATTCGAACGTAGCGGAAATTCTGTTGATCACGTCGCGACCGGTTTGCGCGAATTTGTATTCGGCTACCCAGTTCGCACTTCCGGTTGTTTCATCGGCACGCACATCGCTGAAAGTGATTTTGATTTCACCTTTGCTGCGTTCAATGAGCATGCGCCACATGTTTTTTGCGTCGTTGCCTTTCAGTTCACCGAATGCTGGATCGTGGAAAACAATGTGGTCGTGATAACAGGCGACCATGCCCGCAGCATCACCACGCGCGAACGATTCGTAAAATGTTTGAATAAGCTGCTGATGGCTCATGATTGTAATTTTCGTCCGACCTGTTTCTGTAACAGATCATCCAAATGGTAATAGACATCACAAGTTAGTGGTATTGGGTGTTAAATTACCATTTCGGATTGGAGTTTTATGCCGACGGAATGGCAATTGGAAGGCAGTAAACCGGCGCTCGTCACGAAGTTGATCGTGCACGGGGTAAGGCCGGATATTGTATCTACATTGCGTTCCCCTGAACGGGGGAGCATTTACATTCACTTAAGAACTCACAAAAATGGAAACGACAAAAAAAGTAGGAATGCACATCACTCATGAAGTAAATAGTTTCGCAGAGTGGAAAGCAGGATTCGATGCACACGAGTCAGCTCGTTCTGAAATGGGTGTGAAAATTACCGGCGTTTATTCAGCTGCAGATAACCAGAACCTGGTGACGATTACCTCAGAAGTTGCGAATCTTGAAACTGCGCAGGGAATGATGGCCGATCCGAATATGAAGGAGATGATGAAAAAATCAGGTGTTGTTTCTGAGCCCGTGATCAATATTGTGACGATCCACAACTAAACTAAAGAACGATCATTTTGATGAAAGCCCTTCCCGTTGCGGGGAGGGCTTTCTATTTAGAACCGGTTCCGGTAATTATTTCCCACTTCTCGATCTTTCCCGGCATAACTTCAAACATCGGGTGCGGATCAAATTTTTTTCTTTTTTTCAGTGCGTTGAATTTTTCCGGATCACGTGTCTCCAGTTTATCCAGGAGATGTTTCTGTTCGTAATCCATCTGGCCCTTCGTCACGGGCATCACGGAGCGCTTAAATTTCCAGTCGATCTTGGTCTTGTCGAAGTTGTATCCTCTTGCGCAAGCTTCGTGATACACTTCGGACAAGTATTCATTGATCGCATCCAGCGGCTTCTTCGCATTTTTAAAACGGTCGAGCTGCGGATGATTCGTATACCCTTTCGTTTTTCCGGCGAGTACGTGTTGCGCCAAAAGTGTTTCGCGCCACAATGCAACGAGCCCTTTGCTATCGAGATACTGCGGATGAATAGACCAGATTCTCATAGCATGAATTATTATGATGCATGTGCGTTGATCCGACCGAGTCCATTCATGATTCCGGAACGGATCATTCTTGCGTATCCATCGTCCGGCATCGCATCGGCAAAAGACTGTGCCAACAGGTAATTTGCTTTGGCGTTTTCAAATTGCCCCAGGTCTTCAAATCCTTTGGCGACGTTGAGATACAAGGAAGGCAATTGCGCGTTCACCTGCTCATCGCGCAGGTTCAATGCATGTTTCAGCGCGATCTCGTCCCAGTTCAGTTTATCTGCGATGCTTTGCTGGTGACGCGCTATATAATGTGCGGCAATAAATTTTCCGAAATCATCGGTGGATTCATTCCAGGCCTGAAGAAAAAGCCGGGCAGCTCCTTCGGGATTTCCTTCACCCTCCTGCATCATGCCTTCAGCACAAAGTTTGACTATGGGATGTTCGGGATCAAAAAGCATCTGGCTGATGAATGTGCATGAAGTTACGTATTCTTTCAGGAAGATTGCGAGACTTGCGCCTCCGGCGCGCTGGCCACAGATGCGCAGATTACGCAGATTAAATGATTGCATCACCAAAAAATTGGGAGCAAATTAAATCCCTCAAATCAGTATTTAATTTTTTTAAATCTGCGTAATCTGCGTAATCTGCGCATCTGTGGCTAATCGGCGAAGCCGGCCCAAAAGAATTGCCACGTTCACTTTTTCTTCAGCAACTCCTCATCAATCTCAATCTCCGTTTTGTCTTTTTTAATATTGATGCGGATGCGGCTGTAAACGGTCATGTATACATTCGCGATCCAGACCAGTGCAAATCCGGAAATGAAATACCCGCGCCAGTCGTCGTAGAGTAATTGATACCCGGTGAGAATTAATACAAGAATAGTGATGTAGTGGCTGAAACAATATTCGCACGTGAAGAGATAAAAAAATTTACGGATGAACATTGTTTTTCCATGTTTGCTGCGCTCGACACAATATTCCCGCGGTTCACGAAATATTTCTTCATGCGTCACAGTCCATGCAATGCATGAAATGGGAATGGCCAGGATGAAGAGATGGGCAATTTGGGTTATAAGCGGATCCATGGAGATTGACCTGCAAAAACGATACCGCACGTGCATCAGTATGCAGTGGCAGTTGCTGTAGCGGTAGCAGTAAGGGGGCGGTTTGCGGACAAAGTGCGGACATTCTTCCCGGTTCACTCCAACGCCTGTAAAAAACCAGTTGGCGGTATAGCAAACAGGACGGTTCGGGCCGCACCTGTGAAAAAATCGGGAAGGGTTTATGGAAAATGTTTTTCCGCTTCATCATTTCATAAAACCCATAAAAGATGAAAAAATGATACACTCAAAAAAAACAGGAGAAGCAGCAAGGCCCAGCCCTGGAACCGGAGCCTGTAAAATTATCCGGACCGCTTGCATGCTCACAGCTACAATTTGTCTGCTTACCTCTTACACGGCGTCCGCGCAACCGGGAGCGCTTGATCTTACTTTCGATGGCGACGGAAGAGTAACGGTCCCAGTCATCGCCGGTGCGGATGATAACGGCTATTCAGTCGCCATTCAAAGCGACGGCAAAATTGTAGTGGCCGGTGTTACGAGTACCGGTCCATCCGATGATTTTGCGGTTGTCCGCTTCAGCGCCGATGGCAGTTTGGATTCGACATTCGACACGGACGGAGTCGTAACTACGGTGATCGGTTCCAGTTCGGCTATCATGGAAGTTGTCATCCAAAGCGACGGTAAAATTGTAGTTGCCGGATACAATGACAACGGTGGCAACTTTGATTTTGCCGTGGTCCGTTACAACAGCAATGGCTCGCTCGACACC
>DATHKF010000624.1:0-4120 GCA_035489505.1 Bacteroidia bacterium
TAGCAACGGATGAATCAAATCCCATTGTGTATCTGTTAAATCCATCCTCTATTATACTGCCTGCTAAGTTCTTTTTTGCAGTATCAAAAAACGAATTTTTAAGAGTGAAAAGTTA
Source organism: Bacteroidia bacterium (assembly GCA_035489505.1). Classification (GTDB taxonomy): domain Bacteria; phylum Bacteroidota; class Bacteroidia; order Palsa-965; family Palsa-965. Next base: position 116 of record DATHKF010000624.1, read on the forward strand.
ATTATCCATTTTTGAGATGGCTTCTATTCAATTTTGATAATGCGACCGGCATACTGTCAAATGTCAAAACGATCTATTTCTACCGTGCATACGGCATTGAGTTTTCACCATCGGGAGATTATTTATATGTGGGGAAAACAGGTGGCTCGCCAGGTGCGGTGATTGCTCAGTTCGACGTAACATTTGTCAATCAAACCCAGATACAGAATTCTGTATTCTATATCAGCCTGGTGAATACCGCTAATTTTTTTGGCATGCTGCAGCTTGGGCCTGGCGGTAAAATATATGTGGATCGGTGGGGATACGGATATCTTGGAGTAATTCGTCAGCCTGACCTCCCGGGCAGTCAATGTAATTATCTCGACTCTGCAATTTATCTCGAAGGTTTCAGGTTACGCGGAGGCTTACCCGGATTTAATTGCAGCTACTTTGCCGGCGGAGAACACAATTGGGAGAGCGTGACAGAGACTGCTCCTGTCAATTTGAATCTTGTATCACCGAATCCATTTTCATCTTCGTTCACGATTACGAATCCTTATCCTTCAGATCAGTTTGTCAGCATGCAACTCCACGACCTTGCCGGACGTGAAGTTTATTCACTGCAACTGCGATCAGAGCATTATCATATCGTGGATGTCGATCTGCCACGCGGTGTATATTTCTGCCGGGTTTATTCAGAGTCGGGAAGAATATTTACCAGCAAGGTGATCAGAAACTAACCGGCACAGCTTCTTATTGCACGCTCACCCGCGTAACACCCTCCAGCCTGTCTAAACTATTTGGACTCAAAATCAGTCATTTATCGGCAATCTTTTTCAAATTTATTTGCGTAACCGAAAGGTTTCCTATATTTGTAACCGATCAGTTACACAATAACTGTTTTACCAATGAGAAGAGACGTATTTCAAGCCATAGCCGATCCGACGAGAAGGGAAATCATCAACCTTATTGCGCACCAGTCGCTGAACCTGAATTCGGTGGCGGAGAATTTCAATGTCAGCCGCCCGGCGATTTCAAAACACATTAAAATTTTAACGGAGTGCGGACTGATCGTGATCAACCAACAGGGGAGAGAGCGGTATTGCGAAGCGCGCCTGGAAAAATTAAATGAAGTTTCGGATTGGGTGGTTCAATACAAGAAGTTCTGGGAATCGAAACTCGATGCATTGGAGGAATACCTGGCCTTGCTGCAAAGTTCAAAGATTCAAAATTCAAAAATTCAGGATTCAAAGACCCGGGAAGTAAAAACTTCTGGCGTCAGGGTTGCAAAGACGGAGAATGCAAAACCCAAAGTCAAAAAAAAGGGGAGCAGAAAACAAAGCAGGAAGTCCAAACGCTGAATAACACACTGTAAAAATTAACACGGCAATAAAATGATCACAAAAAACACAGTTGCAACCAACGAAGGCGGAACCCGCGAACTGATTATTGAACGTACGTACAACGCACCACGCGAAATGGTTTTCAATGCGTGGACCGACCCGGTTCAGTTCGCGAAATGGTGGGGACCGAAAGACTGGACCAATCCCGAATGCGAATTAGACGCGCGTCCCGGTGGAAAAATTCACGTGATGATGACGGGTCCCGATGGAAACGGACACCCGATGGGCGGAACATTTCACGAGATCAGTCGGTATGACCGGATTGTGCTGGCGACTACTGCGTTCAAAGATGAACAGGGCGAGTACATGATTCAAAACATGATCACGATTAAGTTTGAAGATCTCGGGGGAAAAACGAAACTCACTGTTCACACCATTGTGCAGAAAGCGCATGAAAGCATTCAGTTTGCATTGGCAGGCATGCACATGGGCTGGGACCAGAGTCTCGACAAACTGGAATCGTTGTTTGCATAATCCGGTTATCGAAAACGCATCATGGAAAAAAATCCATTTAAAATATCGCGGCTGTACAATGCACCACCCGATCTTGTGTGGAAAGCGCACACGGAACTTGAGCACCTTAAACAGTGGTGCGGGCCAGGAGGTTTCACCAGTAAAACGGCCAGGCTTGATTTCCGTGTGGGAGGATCGTATCACTATTGCGTGATTGCGCCGGGAGGAATTGAATTGTGGGGAATGTTTGTGTACCGCGAGATCACTCCGAAAACCAAACTGGTCATGGTGGTTTCATTTTCAGATGAAGCGGGAGGAATGACACGCAATCCGTTCTCGCCGGAATGGCCGCTGGAGGTGCTCAACACGATGACGTTTACAGAAGAAGGAACAAAAACGCGCTTGACCCTCGAAGGTTACCCGATTAACGCAACCGATAAAGAACGCGCTACGTATACGCTTGCATACGAGAGTATGGGCCAGGGCTACAAAGGAACCCTCGATAACCTGGAGGAGCATCTTGCAAGAATTCAGAATTAATGTTTAATCCATAAAAATCACACACATGTCACGAGTAAGCACGTACCTCAATTTTTCCCGTCACACGGAGGAAGCATTCAATTTTTACAAATCAGTTTTCGGAGGAGAATTCGGCGGCATGGGAATTGCCCGTTTAGGCGATGTGCCGGCACAACCCGGAATGCCACCTATGGCCGACGCCGATAAAAATCTCGTGATGCACATCGAGCTGGCGATCCTCGGTGGTCACGTGCTCATGGGAACTGATGCACCGGAGTCGATGGGTTTTACGGTAACGATGGGTAATAATATCCACATCAATCTTGAACCGGACACAAAAGCCGAAACGAAAAAACTTTTCGATGCACTTTCTGCAGGCGGAAAAGTAACGATGGATCTGCAGGACATGTTCTGGGGTGCTTACTTCGGAAGCTGCACGGATAAATACGGAGTGCAGTGGATGTTTAACTGTAACACAAAATAAAAACCATCGTCATGAAACGAACTAAGATTCTTTATTGGGTATTCACGGGACTGTTTAGTGCATTGATGTTGTTCAGCGCCATACCGGACATTATTCTCTCACCGGAAACAGTTGCGTTCATGACCATGCTGGGTTACCCGGATTATTTCACCATATTCATTGGTGTTGCGAAAGTGCTCGGGGTGATTGCGATTCTTGTTCCGGGATTTCCGCGCATCAAGGAATGGGCATACGCGGGTCTCGTATTTGACCTGGTCGGTGCAACGTATTCGCTGGCGGCAATTGGTACGCCGATATACCAGCTGTGGTTTATGTTCATTGCGTTGGGACTTGCAGCCGCTTCGTACATTTTCTATCACAAGAAACTGAAGTTGGCGAAAGAAAATATCGCGCTTTAAAATCATCAGCCATGGTGGAAGTATTCAGAACGAATGTCACTGACGAAGAAAATGCACAGCGGCTATTGGCATACGTGCATGCAACATTTCCGGGCTGCACGGCCAGTTTCGATCTTGAGGATTGCGATCACGTTCTCCGTGTTGAAGAGGGCGCCGAACCGGTACCTCCTGATTTCCTGATCCAGATGTTCAATGAACAGGGTTATGCAGTCGAAATTCTATCCGATGAAGAATGGGGACTTCCATTTGTTTCACCGGTTAAATCACACACACCATCATGAAGAACGATCCATTTATTATTGAGCGAACCTATAACGCTCCTGTACCGAAAGTGTGGAAAGCCATTTCCGACAGAGACGAAATGAAGAAATGGTATTTTGACCTGGCGGAATTCAAAGCGGAAGTAGGTTTTGAATTCAGCTTCACGGGCGGAGCACCCGATGGTGTGCAATATCTGCACCTGTGTAAGGTGACGGAAGTTATTCCCGGAAAAAAACTAACGTACAGCTGGCGTTACGATGGCTACGAAGGAAATTCATTCGTAACGTTTGAACTGTTCGAAGACGGAGATCAAACACGTTTGAAACTTACACACGCCGGACTCGAAACATTTCCTGCATCGAATCCTGATTTGGCTGCGAAGAATTTTGCGGAAGGCTGGACCGATATTATCGGAAGGTCGTTGAAGGAGTTTTTGGAGAAGTAAAAAATACCACAGCGTACTCTGGGTGGTATTCACTGAGGTTCACCGAGCACCCTGCGAGGGTAT
>DATHKF010000625.1:0-2377 GCA_035489505.1 Bacteroidia bacterium
ATGGCGTTCATTTCAGAAAGGCGGATGTTCTGGTCCTTCAGGTCGAAATACTGCGTTACCTCGTTCCGGCTTTCATACATGGAGCCGGTCAGCGCATTGGACGCTGAAACAGCAGCAGCTTTCTGAAAATAATTGTGGTTCACTACAAGCGTCAGCGAGACGATCTGCAGGAAGAGAAACAGCAGGAAGAAATAATGTCGTGCTAAAAAAACGATGAGATTCCGCATCGCTTAGGATATCCTGTTGTTTGAATGTATTGTTCCTTACTTGATCAGGAACGGGAACTTGTCAATATTCTTAAGCGCGATTCCGGTACCGCGTGCCACTGCGCGAAGCGGATCATCGGCTACGTGCACCGGAAGTTTTGTCTTCAGTGAAATCCGTTTGTCGAGACCACGAAGCAACGAACCTCCGCCAGCCAGGTAAATACCGGTACGGTAAATATCAGCCGACAATTCCGGTGGTGTCATTTCGAGCGCATTCAAAATCGCTTCTTCAATTTTTGAAATCGATTTGTCGAGCGCGTGTGCAATCTCCACGTACGATACGTAAATTTCTTTCGGGATACCGGTCATTAAATCGCGGCCGTGTACCGGGAAATCCGGCGGTGGATTTTCAATTTCTGCCATCGCTGCACCTACTTCGATCTTGATCCGCTCTGCAGTACGCTCACCGATCAGGATGTTGTGCTGGCGACGCATGTATTCTTCGATGCTGCCCGTGAATTCGTCGCCGGCAATACGGATCGACTTGTCGCAGACAATTCCACCGAGTGCGATAACCGCAATCTCAGAAGTACCACCACCGATATCGATGATCATATTTCCCATTGGCTCTTCCACGTCGATACCAATACCGATTGCAGCAGCCATTGGTTCGTGGATGAGATAAACTTCTTTTGCGCCGGCATGTTCTGCCGAATCGCGTACCGCACGTTTTTCTACTTCCGTAATCCCGGAAGGAATGCAGATAACCATGCGCAGCGAAGGCGTGAATAATTTTCTTCCGGGATTGATCATCTTGATCATTCCACGGATCATGTGTTCAGCTGCGTGGAAGTCGGCGATCACACCGTCTTTCAACGGGCGGATGGTTTTAATATTCTCGTGCGTCTTGCCATGCATCTGCATCGCCTGCTTTCCTACGGCAATAATTTTTCCGGTCGTGCGGTCGATCGCTACGATGGATGGTTCATCGACAACTACTTTGTCGTTGTGAATAATGATCGTATTGGCCGTACCAAGGTCAATCGCTATTTCCTGTGTAAAAAGATCAAAAACTCCCATTGTGCGTTTTAGGGGTAATCAGTGTTTAAAATGTCTGTTTCCGGTAATGACCATTGCCATTCCGTTTGCGTTGCAATATTCAATCGAATCTTTGTCGCGGATCGAACCGCCGGGCTGTACTACTGCGTGAACGCCTGCACCGTGTGCAATCTCTACGCAATCGGGAAAAGGAAAAAATGCATCCGAAGCCATCACTGCGCCGTTGAGGTCAAAGCCAAAAGCGTTTGCTTTCACAATCGCCTGGCGCAACGCATCCACGCGTGATGTCTGTCCTGTTCCGCTGGCGAGCAACTGTTTGTTCTTCGCCAGTACAATGGTATTCGACTTCGTGTGCTTCACGAGTTTGTTCGCGAAGACGAGGTCTTCAAATTCATTTGCCGTAGGAACAACAGTTGTGCCCGGATGCATATCCGCAGCAGCTTCTGTTCTCACGTCCTTCTCCTGCGTGATGATTCCGTTGAGCAACGAACGGTGTTGTGTCACCGGGAGCTTCACGGATTTGCGGATGAGAATGATCCGGTTCTGCTTTTGTTTGAGAATGGCCAGTGCCGCTTCGTTGTATGAAGGAGCGATAATGACTTCAAAAAATATTTTCGTGATCCCGGCAGCTGCGGCTTCGTCAATCGGTTTGTTGCAAACCAGGATTCCACCAAATGCAGAAACAGGATCACCGGCGAGTGCAGCGTTCCATGCTTCGAGCACCGTGTTGCGTGATGCGGCCCCGCAGGCGTTGTTGTGCTTGAGGATTGCGAACGTAGGTTCTGTGAAATCGTCAATGAGATTTACAGCAGCATCTACGTCGAGGAGATTGTTGTACGACAGTTCCTTTCCGGCAATCTGTTCGAACATCGCACCGAGATCGCCATAGAAAAATGCTTTCTGGTGCGGGTTCTCTCCGTAGCGTAATGATCGTCCGCCATTCTGCGCTGCGCGGAATGCAGCTTCACTGCCATCGGAATTGAACCAGTTGAAAATAGCAGAATCGTACCCGGATGAAACGGCAAATGCACGCGTTGCAAATTGTTTGCGGTCGGTGAGTTCGCTTGATCCGTTTTTCTCGTTGAGTAAATTCAGCAGTGAAGGATAATCGC
>DATHKF010000626.1:0-5231 GCA_035489505.1 Bacteroidia bacterium
GGAGAGTGTACAAAGGCCTGAGCGTAGACCGTACATCATACGTGAGAAATTACCTGAACTCAAACCAGTTTGATGTTAAATTCCAGCTTGGGAAATTTGGCAAACCGGTTGATAAAACAGAATGGGGAATGACTCCGGCTACGATCAACGCGTATTACAATCCGTCGTACAACGAAATCGTTTTCCCTGCGGCCATCATGCAGTCGCCTTTCTTCGATGCGAAAGCAGACGACGCGGTGAACTACGGGGCAATGGGTGCGGTAATCGGGCATGAGCTCACGCACGGCTTCGACGACCAGGGTTCTATGTTTGACGGCGACGGCAACATGAAAAACTGGTGGAGCGAACAGGACCGCATGAATTTTGAAAACAAAACCAAAATGCTTGTCGACCAGTTCAATCATTTCGTGGTTATGGATTCCCTCACGGTGAACGGCGAACTGACATTGGGAGAAAACATTGCCGATCTCGGTGGACTCACCATTGCCTATTACGCGTTCCAGCTGGCACAGGAAAAATCTCCCCAGCCTAAAACAATCGACGGATTTACCCCGAACCAGCGCTTCTTCATCTCATGGGCACAGGCGTGGAGAAATTCGCAACGTCCTAAGTCACTGATGATGATGGTGAAAACCAATCCGCATTCCCCGGCTCGCTTCCGCGTAATCGGACCACTTTCGAACATGAAGGAGTTTTACGACGCGTTTGACGTGAAAGAAGGAGACCAAATGTGGAGAAAACCAGATGCCCGCGTAGATATCTGGTAAACCGTAGATATTTTACAATAAAACACCGCGCCCGGACGACCATATCTCCGGGCGCTTTTTTATGCGCCGGTTGAAGATATTTAACACGTTGGAGGTGACACGGCTCAAAGTTTCGAATTTACTACCGCCTGTCGCCTTCCGGCTACTTTCTAAATAGTATCTTTGCGGGCATTCTGAATAAAATTTTTAAATGGATCGTAAATCCCTCCTTGGCTTAGCAATTATCGCTATGCTTCTCATGCTCTGGATGACCTGGGGCAACGATGACAAAGATATTGAAGCGCGCAAGCTCCGTGAACAGGATTCACTGGCCAAGGTTGAAGTAATCCGTCAGAAGATGCTTGCGGCGGTGGAAAAGAAACGCCAGGACAGCCTCCTGGAAGTTGCCGCCAAAGACACGACGTTCGATCTTGCCGCATTCAAGGAGAAGGAACAACGCGCGAAGTATGGTTTCTTCTACGGCGCTTCTTCGGGTAACAACACACCGGTTACCATTGAAAACAACAAAATTAAAGCGACGCTGCAGCCGATGGGCGGCATGATTGGCGAGGTTGAGCTCAAAGGAGTAAAAACGCATCTCGATAAACCACTCCTGCTTTTCAAAAATGATTCAGCACGTTTCGGCCTGGAATTTTTCGACACCCAGCGCAGAAGGTTTAAAACAGATTCCCTTTTCTTCAAAGGCACCGTTGAAGTAGCTACGGCAACTGCAACAACGCCTGCGAGTGTAACGTACCGTTTGTACGCCGACAGCAGTACGACTTCATACATTGAATACAAATACACGCTGAAGGAAAATGACTACATGCTCGGCATGACGGTCACATTTGCCGGGTGTGATAAAATTTTCTCATCAGATACGAAAATTGTTGATCTCGTTTGGGTGCAGAAAATGCCTTCGCAGGAAAAGAACATCAAGAACGAGCGCCTCGCTTCAACGGTTTACTTCCGTTTCAACGAAGATGAAAATATCGAGAGCCTGAGCCTGAGTGAATCGGAAGAAAAAGAGGTAACCGGTTCGCTGAAGTGGGTGTCGTTCAAGCAACAGTATTTTTCATCGTTCATCATTGCCGACAAAAAATTTGATAACGGGGCAACAGTTGGTGTGACGCTGGCTGATAATCCGTACACACTGAAGACTGCTACGGCTATACTTCCCATTCCGTTCGACCGTACAGGATCAGAATCATTCCCGATGAAATTCTATTTCGGACCAAACGATTACCACCAGCTGGAATCGTACGGCCTGATGATGGAAGATGAAATGGACCTGGGCTGGGGAATTTTCGGCTGGCTGAATAAATGGGTGTTCATGCCGATCTTCTATTGGCTCGGAAGCTTCGGATGGAACTACGGCCTGGTGATCCTGTTGCTTACCGTGATTGTAAAAGTCCTCCTCTTCCCTATTGCTTACAAATCGTATCTCTCTTCAGCAAAAATGCGCGTGTTGAAACCGGAGATGGATGCGCTCAACGAGAAGCACAAGGACGACGATCCAATGAAAAAGCAACAAGCCACAATGGGCTTGTACAAAAAAGCAGGTGTCAATCCGGCCGCTGGATGTATTCCTTTGTTGCTCCAGATCCCGATCCTGTTCGCGTTACTCCGTCTCTTCCCTTCGATCTACGAACTGCGCCAGAGCGGATTCTGGTGGGCTCCTGATTTATCGACCTATGATTCCATCTGGGAGTTTGGTTACGTTCCTATTATCGATTCCATTTATGGCGATCACGTTTCGTTGTGGGCATTATTGATGACCATCTCCACGCTCCTTTACACGTGGATGAACCAGCAAACGATGAGTACCGGTCCGCAACTTCCGGGAATGAAATGGCTGATTTACCTCATGCCACTTTTCTTCCTCTCGTTCCTGAACTCAAACGCAGCAGCACTTTCGTATTACTACTTCGTCTCCAACATGATCACGTTCGGACAAATGGCATTGATGCGACGTTTCGTTGATGAAAAAGCCATACATGCGAAGATCGAAGACAATAAAAAGAAACCGGTCAAGCAAGGATCTGGCTTCATGCAACGACTTGAGCAGGCGCAGAAAAAGCGGATGGAAGAAGTGAAGCAGCAGGGAAAAGGGAAAAAGAAGTAGGCAGTAAAAAAGTACGCAGTGCGCAGTAGGACAGTGCGCAGTGATGTACGCTTCTGTAAAAAAGAAAATGCCCTTTTTGTTGACTTCTCTCCGAAGTGACAAAAAGGGCATTTTCTTTTCAGGAAACTCTCGCTGCAAGGGACTGCGCACTTCTCCTTTAATAGTAATTCTTCTTCTCCAGGTACTGTTGAACGTAATCCTCAATCCCTTCTTCCAGCGAATAGAACGGAACCTGGTAACCGGCATCAATCAGCTTCGACATATCGGCTTCTGTGAAATACTGGTACTTGTCGCGGATATCGGCCGGTGTATCAATGAACGTGATCGATTCTTTTTTGTGCATCGCTTCAAACGTAGCGCGTGCAAGATCGAGGAACGAACGTGCTTCACCGGTTCCGAGATTGTAAATTCCCGAATCAGGTTTCTCATGCATTAAAAAGAGGTTCACTTCTACCACGTCTTTCACGTATACAAAATCGCGGAGTTGCTCACCGTCTTTGTAATCGGGATTGTGGGAACGGAAAAGTTTCATTTCGCCGTTTGCACCAATTTGGTTGAATGCATGCATGATCACCGATGCCATTCGCCCTTTGTGGTATTCGTTCGGACCGTACACGTTGAAAAATTTCAATCCGTACCAATGCGGGGGCGCAGTTTTCTGCTTCAGCACCCATTTGTCAAATTCGTTTTTCGAATCGCCGTACGGATTCAACGGCTTGAGTTTTTCCACGGTGGAATGATCATCGGAATAGCCGTGTTCACCAAGACCGTACGTTGCCGCCGACGATGCATACACCAGCGGAATTTTATGTTCGGTGCAGATCTTCCAGACGTCTTTCGAGTAATTCACGTTCAGTTTATCGAAGATCGATTTGTCGAACTCTGTGGTGTCTGTCCGTGCGCCGATGTGAAAAACGAAATCCACTTTCTTCGCATTCGATGCAAACCATTCGATGAACCGTTCGCGGTCGATGCGTTCTTTGAATTTCTTTCCTTCGAGATTCGGAATTTTATCGTCGCGTGAAAAATCATCGACGAGGATAAGGTTTTCCTCTTCTTCATTATTCAACCGGCCCACGAGACATGAACCGATAAAACCTGCTGCGCCTGTGACTACGATCATGTGACTAGTTTATCAGGTTAACACTATCAAAATCCTCTTTACTCCGGTCGCCCATTACGGCGATGTAAATAAAAATCAGCGTCCGCGAATCAGTTCTGCGAATGGTAATTGTTTCTCCGCCGATCACCGGATAATCTCTCATTCACCTTCCGGTTTTTTTGTTTTGCGTTCACCCGGCCACCCGAACAAAACTGTTGTAAGGATAGGAAGTAAAAACACTACAACTGTTCCGATCGAAACAAACAGGTCAGCCTTTTCACTCTCCAGGAATTTCGCCACCACCGAAGTTTCGTCAAAATGAATCCAGACCGAAAGTGTGAGTTTTACACCAAGGATCAGGATCACAACAAATGCAGCCGTTTCGAGAAACGAATATTTTTCCATCAGCTTTACAAATCCCTGTGCCACGAAACGCATGGCGAGAATACCAATGAAAACGCCGGTGCAAATGAGCCAGATATTATCCGTGAATGCCACGGCCGCGAATACATTATCAATGGAAAATGCAAGGTCCATCACTTCCACGAGCGCCACGGTGGCCCAGAATGGCCCGAGCAACCCAAGCGTGTTCCGGTAAAACCAATTTTGCTTTTTATTGAGTGTGTCATCTTCCGTTTTCGGGGTCATCCGGGTGCGGAAGTAATTTATGCCGAGCCACATCAGGTACAATCCGCCCAGCATTTTCAGCCACCAGATCTTCGTGAGCCATGCTGCGAGCAGGAGACAGATTCCGCGGAACACGTAAGCGCCAATGATTCCATACTTCAATGCTTTGTTGCGCTGCTCTTTGGGCAAATCCATAACCATGGTGGCCAGTACCGCTGCATTATCCACCGAAAGCAAACTCTCGATCACAATCAAATTGAGAATGATCAGTAGCGCTGCACCAATGTCGTCACCTAATATCGAGTGGAGAAAATCCATAAGCCGCAAAGATACCGATTCGGAGTAGTGTATCGGATTAACTCCAAAAGTTTGTTTTCAGGATGTACTTAAGTTGAGCCGCGAATTACACGAATTACACTAATTCCGGATTCATGCAATTCGCGCTTCATTGTCGCAAAAGAGTTACAACGCAAATGTCCCACGCTAAATTTAAACCGTAAGTTGGGCCTTTGGCCCCCTGCCACAGATTCGCAGATTACGCAGATTTGAAAAATTACATTGCTTATTGCTCAATGAATTTCACACATTGGCCAGGAAGATAATTGAGAGAAAATAATTTCAAAAATCTGCG
>DATHKF010000627.1:0-8166 GCA_035489505.1 Bacteroidia bacterium
ACAAGATGGATATTTCCTCAATGAAATTGATCCAAGCGCAACCGATTCGGATTTCTCCGGGTACAATGGACTCGCTGTTGGATGTTTCCTTTTTTCATACGATGGAATTGTTGTAAAAAAATGGGATAAAGGAACCGGCGCGCTTCTCGGGCAGGTTACCGTTACAGCCATGGCGCGTTACACCGTAGGTGGTATTGCAACAGATGCCTGCGGAAACGTATACGTGGGCATAGGAAATTCCGTGCAGCAGTACGATGCAAACCTTGTTCTCCTCAACACGGTTGCAACAACCGGTATGGTGTATGATGTTCATCTCGGCAACACATCGGGAGAAGTTCTCGCATGCGGACAGGGCTTTGCATCTTCGATGACTTTCCCTGTGGGCGCATGCGCACCAACAACGGTGCTCAGTTCCACTCCATCTACAGGTTGTCCATGTAACGGTACTGCAACGGTATCGCCACAGGCAGCATGTGTTGGCGGTAACTTCACATACAACTGGATACCTATTGGTGGTAACAATGCAACGGCCACTGGTCTTTGTCCGGGAACGTACTCTGTAGTGATCACCGATCTCAACACGGGTGTTATTGATACGCAGACTGTAGTGGTTGGAGGAACTCCTGTTTCTGTTACCGCTACAATCAGCGGAACAAATCCAACCTGCGGCAATTCCAATAACGGATCAGCTACTGTAAATCCATCCGGAGGTAATGCCCCATACACGTATCTGTGGACGCCGGGCAACCAGACCACACAAACAGCAACCGGTTTAGGCGCGGGAACATACACCGTGTTCATTTGGGATGCAGACAGTTGTTCGACACAACAAACAATCATACTTACTGCGCCGCCACCGTTTACTGTGGTCGCTTCGCAACTCGCACAGATCATGTGTTTCGCAGATTGCAATGGAAGCGTTACGGCTACACCTGGAGGAGCCGGACCGTATACGTACAGTTGGAACTCCGCGCCGATTCAGACTTCACAAACTGCAACCGGACTTTGTGCGGGCACGTACATTGTTACTGTATCAGACACCAACAATTGTACAACGCTCGATACGATTACGATTTCAGAACCGACTGCACTGAACCTGCAGTCGAGTCCTGCCGCTTCTGTTTGTGTGGGCTCGTGTGCGAACATCAACGTAATGGCTAACGGAGGATCACCGACGTATTCCTATTTGTGGATGCCGGGTGGAGCAACAACATCAGCCATCACGGTTTGTCCGGCAACAACTACCATGTACACCGTAACCGTAACGGACAACAACAACTGTCAGCGTCTCGACTCTGTACTCGTTACTGTGTTGCCTCTTCCTGTTCCTGTATTCAGTGTCGATCAGCAAACAGGTTGTGAGTTGCTTTGCGTGAACTTCACGAATCAAACTCCGAACTCCGCAACCGTTACCTGGATTTACGGTGATAACACGCAAGGCCCTTCGGCGAACCATTGTTACACTGCCGGAACATACGACGTTTCCCTTGTGATTGTTGGAACGAACGGATGTACCGATACAGTTACTTATGCCAACTACATCACGGCATTCCCGAACCCGACTGCTGCTTTCACTGTGGATGAAGACCATGTTTCCCTTTGGGAACCTGCAGTGTGCGCCGTTGATCAATCGACCAACGCAGTAACATGGGCATACGATTTTGCCGACCCGAATAATCCGGGAATAGTGAACGGACAAAATCCATGTCACTTGTACAGCGATACCGGAACCTATTGCATCCAACTCGTGGTAGCAAGTGTAGATGGTTGCCTGGATACTGCCGTAGTATGCATTGAAGTATTCGAAGAACCCGGTACCGTTTATATTCCGAACACATTCACACCAAACGGCAGCGGGCTTAATGATTACTTCCTGCCTGTGGGTGTAGGTATCAGTTCCGATAACTATCACTTCATGATTTTCAATCGCTGGGGCGAACTCATCTGGGAAACGTACACCTGGGGAGAAGGATGGAATGGTGTTCCGAAAGGAGCAACCGCCATTGCCCAGATCGATACGTATGTCTGGAAGATTTCATGCAGAGATGATCTCGGGAATAATATCGCGCGCATCGGTCATGTGAATCTCATCCGGTAATTATTTCCGGCGGAGGTTAAAAAGAGAATTTCTTTTTTTTCTAAATAAACACACGCATCCTATGAGACGAAATCTATTGTCATTCGCATGTGCAATCGCGGGGATGACCGCTTATGCACAAACCACAGTTACGTTCAATTATACCGGAGCGCTTCAGACATTTACTGTTCCGCCATGTGTAACCACGATTCACATTGAAGCACGCGGTGCACAGGGCGGTGAAGTAACCGTACAAGCTCCATTGCCGCAGGGAGGATTAGGAGCTACGATGACTGGCGATTTTGCCGTAAACCCCGGTGATGTACTTTCCATCATTGTAGGTGGACGCGGAAGTTCTGATCCGTCTTCGAGCGGCGGTGGTGGCGGTTCAGGTGTAAACCTGAATAGCACTCCATTGATCGTTGCCGGTGGTGGAGCCGGTGTTGATTTCCAGGATCCCTTTTATCCCGGGCAGGACGCTGTGACTACCAATGATGGTGTTGTCGGAAATGGTGGAGATCCCGGAGCTGCCGGAACAGGTGGCGGCAATGGAGGCGATCACGCTTATACACCAACCAATATCAGTCGCGGAGGAAATGGATGGCTTGCCGGTAATAACGGTTCAACAGGTGTGGACGGTACCAGTTCGAACACTACCTGGACGACTGGCACGTGGGGATTAGGCGGCGGCGGTGGATCAGTAGGTTATGGCTGGTGCAACTGCGGTGGCGGTGGCGGTGGATATTCCGGTGGCGGATCGGCAGACATTAACAATACCGGCGGTGGCGGTGGTTCATACAACGTAGGCACCAACCAGGTAAACACAGGAGGAAATAACACCGGCGATGGTATGGTGATCATTACGTACACCATATCAGGAAGCGCTCCTACTTCTCCAACGATGATTGCCGGAACAGCCAACGCCTGCGCATCATCAGGCACGCTTACCTATAGCATTCCACCAGTTGCCGGAGCAACAGGTTATACGTGGACAGTCGGCTCACCATCAACACTTCTTTCCGGACAGGGAACAACGAATATTACTGTTCAGCCCGGCACAGGAACTTCAGTGATCAGCGTAACCGCCGACAATTCCTGCGGAAGCAGCGCACCGACCTCATTTACATTGACGATCACTGCGCCTCCGGTAGTTGCACTCGGTTCAAACGTTACGCAGTGCGGAGGAACAATTACACTCGATGCACAAAATCCGGGAGCTACCTATTTGTGGAGTGATGCATCAACGAACCAGACATTGGTTGTATCAGCAAGCGGAACATACTATGTGACCGTGACTGATGTGAGCGGTTGTTCAGGTACTGATACGATGGTTGCTACGATCAACACCGTGCCAACTGTGGCGCTGGGTTCAGACATCACGCAGTGCGGCGGAACAGTTACGCTGGATGCACAGAACGCGGGATCAATATACCTGTGGAACGAGGGAACAACAACCCAGACTTTGGTTGCATCATCAAGCGGAACATACTCTGTAGTTGTGACTGACGCAAACGGTTGTTCATCCAGTGATGAGATCGCGGTAACGATCAACACCATTCCAACGGTAACAGGTTCTGCTCCTTCGGGAACAGTGTGTGTTGCTGATGGCGCTTCTCCGTTAACAGGAACACCATCGGGTGGAACATGGGCTGGTCCGGGCGTGATGGGATCGATGTTTGATCCTGGCATGGCTGGGTTGGGTACGCACCAGTTGATCTACGATTATACAGATGCAAACGGTTGCTCCGCATCGGACACGATTTCCATTTTTGTTGACGTGTGCACCGGAATCGAAACACCGGTTTCCAACGGAATGTTTGACGTATACCCGAACCCGAACAGCGGAACATTCTCTGTACAGTTTGTAGCTCCTGCCACGAACGTTGTGATTACGATCACTGACCTTGCCGGAAGAACAGTGTACACTTCAAACACGACTGATGTTGCAGCAGGAACAATGATCCCTGTTGAACTCACTGGTGTGAGTAATGGAGTTTACATGATGGAAGTTCGTTCGGGTGAAAACACGGCGACGCAGAAGGTGATGATTAGTAAGTAAAAGATAATTGATGTTGAATATCCCGTTCCGGTGAAAGCTGGGACGGGATTTTTTATGCCTGGTTTATTCAAAATGGCAAACAGTGTCTGCCAAATTAATTTGGATTCATTTTGATGTGCCAGTGCAGCCGCTGATATTTTTACTGTATCGCCCCGCGCATCCACAGCATTTTTTATGCGCCCAATTAACCACAGAGGGCACAGAGGTGTTTCACAGAGGGAAAAATGAACTTGTTCCCAGTGAACCTCAGTGAAAAACACTCAATAAACTCTGTGGTTAATTTTTACGACTTACTCTTCTTGTAAATCGGGACCGTAGAACACGGCTCACCGTACATAATGCTCTTCGCGAGTGGCTGCAATTTTCTCACGAGTTCGATGTATGCTGTTTTCGGAACAGGTTTATCGCCACAACCTTTTACAACTACGCGCGCATCGCGGAATTCTTCGGCATTGAACTTCGAAAGTGTTTCTTCGAATAAAACGGTTTCGAGTTTTTCGAGATCGCCGAAAATAATTTTCTTCGCGAATGGTTCGAGTGCCGATGCAAGCAGCATCCATGTCCAGTCGGGAATGATTGCATCCGCTGAACACGTGAGCGCAACGTACTTGTCTTTGTACTGCGACCAGTCGTTTGTTTTGATAAACTCGCGGAAATCTTTTTCGCGCAAAATCAATTCCTGGAAAAGCTGGTTTTTGATGTCGAGCAAAACGCGTTCGCCCTCCGGGTACATTTCCCCGAGATCGATGGTGATGAGACCACTGTTGGCGACTTTGTTTGTTATTTCTTCCATTGTATTCTTGTCAGACCTTGTAGAAGGCTTCCGTCACTGCGAGGAACGAAGCAGTCCCCTCTTCTGCGCCGGGATGAGATCGCTTCGTTCCTCGCGATGACCCCAAGCCTTTTACAAGGTCTGTTTACGTCACATAAACCCCAGCTCCAGCTGCGCCACCTCACTCATCATCTCCTTGTCCCATGGTGGATCAAACGTAATTTCCACCTTGCAGGATTTGATCCCGCGAACGTCACGTGTTTTTTGCTCCACATCGGCTGGTAAGCTTTCCGCTGCAGGACAATTCGGCGAAGTCAGCGTCATGCTGATGCGCAATTCGTTTTCGTCGTTGATATTGATCTCGTAGATCAATCCGAGTTCCCAGATGTCCACAGGAATTTCCGGATCGAAACACGTTTTAATTGCGTCGATTACTTTTTGCGCCAATGCGGCATCCTTTGAAACTATAATCGTGTTCATACCCGTTTTAATTCTTTGCAGACATCGCCAGTGCATCCAGCTTCATCTGTTTAACCATGGAAAGAAGTCCGTTCGAACGCGTTGGCGACAAATGATCCTTCAATCCTATTTTGTCAATAAAAGCCAATGGTGCTTCCATAATTTCTTTCGCTGTATGATCAGACAACACACGCACCATTAACGCGACCAGGCCTTTAGTAATGATCGCATCACTATCAGCAGTAAAATGTATTTTCCCATCTTTCGCTTCTGTATACAACCAGACACGGCTCTGGCAACCTTTGATCAAACGATCTTCCGTCTTCAATGTTTCGTTCATCGGCGCCAGCGATTTTCCAAGATCAATGATGTATTGATACTTGTCGTCCCACTGCTCGAACATTTCGAACTCCTCAACAATTTCATTTTCAATTTCAGCGATACTCATTGCGGATCAAAACCTTTTACGGAAATCGTTTTTACTTTTTTCTCCAGCGCTTCCGTTGATGACCATCCTTTACCGTCAATATAAAAACTAATGCCCGGGTACTCCAGGGACATCGTCTCGCCCGTAGTATACCACTCTGCCTCACCGTATGCGTCCCATACTTCCTGCATGGTTGACGTTCCGGGGACAATTCCCTTATCGGTTTTCGCTTTATACGGAGCAGCAATGTGTACGCAGAAGACTGTATCTCCGCTTGACGGCCTGTAGTAAAAAGAGATTCCCTGCTTTTTATACACCTGTTTGGTGGAATACAATTTTTTGTTTTTGCCTTCGCCGATGTAATTTTTTACTTCCGTGAATCCATTGCCGAATTTCACGATCACTTCACGTTTCGTGGTGAGATCAACCGTCACGTAACCTTCAATGCCTTTCCCGGGCACAATGATCTGCAGCGTTTCCTGGATGAACGAAAACGAACTTACACCGGTGAGAACGAGCAACAGTAAAGCGAGCTTTTTCATGTTACGAGAGCATTTTAACCGCTTTCTGCAAAGCAGTGATGAATACATCGATTTCTTCCTTTGTGTTGTACAGCGCAAATGACACGCGCACGGTTCCCGGAATGTTGTAGCATTTCATCAACGGTTGCGTGCAGTGATGTCCCGTACGTACCGCTATTCCCTGCTGGTCGAGAATGGTCCCGATATCGAACGGGTGAATGTTCCCGACAACAAACGAAATGACGCCGGCTTTTTCTTTTGCAGTGCCGATGAAACGAACGCCGTCAATGATTTTGAGTTTGTCCGTTGCGTACACCAGCAATTCGTGTTCGTGATCGGCGAGGTTGTCCACGCCAATAGCGTTCACGTAATCGAGTGCAAAGCCTAAGCCGATTGCGCCTTCGATGTTCGGTGTTCCGGCTTCGAACTTCAGCGGGCCATCTACGTATTCCGTTTTTTCAAAAGAGACGGTTTTTATTGTTCCGCCGCCGGCCTGGTACGGACCCATTTCGGAAAGAAAATCTTCTTTCACGTACAAGGCACCAATACCGGTTGGGCCGTATACTTTGTGCCCGGAGAAACAATAAAAATCGCAATTGAGATCAGTCACGTTCACGGACATGTGCGGAACTGCCTGCGCCCCATCAATGAAAACCGGGATGTTGTGTTCGTGCGCCATCGACACCAATTGCTTCGCGGGATTGATTGTACCGAGCGTATTAGACACGTGGGTGAATGCGAAAAATTTAGTCTTCGGTGAAAAATAACGCTCCACAGATTGCAAATCGAGCTCACCGGAATCTGTGATGGGAATCACACGAAGTATGGCGCCACGTTCTTCGCAAAGCAATTGCCAGGGAAGAATGTTGGAGTGATGTTCCATTTCGGTAATCACTATTTCGTCGCCGGGAGTTAAACGGTTGCGTAAATATGATTGCGCAACGAGATTTACACTCTCCGTTGTGCCGCGGGTAAAAATAATTTCCTGGTCGGATAAAGCTCCGAGATGAAGCTGGATTTTCTTTCGTGCTTCTTCGTACGCCGCAGACGCTTCCTGGCTCAGGCGGTGAACACCGCGGTGAATGTTTGCATTGTACCCGGAATAATAATCAACGATGGAATCAATAACGGCTTTCGGCTTTTGTGTCGTCGCGCCATTGTCGAAATACACGAGTGGCTTTCCGTTCACCTCACGTTTCAAAACAGGAAAATCGCGACGGTATTTTTGTACGTCGTAACTGTTTACCGTTTTGATCTCTGTTTTCATTGGTGATTAAGCCATCAAATGATTCAACCGGTTATCGAGATATGCTTTTACCGCATCGTTCGGAACTTTCTCCACAACGTCGTCGGCAAAAGCGCGAACGAGTAATTTGCGTGCAGCCAGTTCTCCGATTCCGCGTGCGCGCAGGTAAAACAACGCGTCGGTGTCCAAACGGCCGGTGGATGTTCCGTGCGAACACTTCACATCATCCGCATAAATTTCAAGCTGCGGTTTGGTATTGATCGTTGCATCGGCGCTCAGGAGAATGTTGCGGTTCGTCTGGTACGCGTTTGTTTTCTGGGCATCGCGGCGGACAAATATTTTTCCGTTGAACACAGCCGTGGATTTTCCGTCCATCACGCCTTTGTACAATTCGTTGCTCATGCAATTCGGAACGGTATGATCAACAACGGTGTGATTGTCGACCACGCGGTTCTTGTCGGTGAGATACAACCCGTACAAATGCGTTTCCGTATGCGGCTCAGTGAATAAAATATTCAGGTTGTTACGCACCCATCCGCCGTCGATGGAGAATGTGTACGTGGTGTAATTGCTGCCCTTCAGCGATTTTACACACGTGGTGTTCA
>DATHKF010000628.1:0-8723 GCA_035489505.1 Bacteroidia bacterium
CGGTACGATTGTCCCCAATACAACGCGAGTTTATCCGAACGCATGCCGTACGCTCCTGCTTCGCATAGCGCCGGTGTGAGTATCAGCAATACAATCAGCAATCGTCTTCTCACCTGTTGTACTTTGCGTTGTTGTGTTTCACGAAACCTGTACCGTAAACCCAAACGGTGTGTAAAAATAGAATTCATTTCCACGGTAAAAACCGGGAGGCTTTACATCGAAGCCATCGTTTTTGAGTTGTTCGTAAAGTTTATGCGTACGCTCTTCTCCCTGGTGAAGAAAGCCAATGTGAAATGTCGGCGGATATTTTATTTCTGAATCCGGTTTACCTTGCATCAACGTGAGCACAAAACCATTTTCATCCTGCAACCCTACGTGCGTTGCAGTGTCCGTGGTTCCTTCCATGCTGTTCAACCCAAAATATTTTTCAAAGAAGTGACGCGCGGCCTGTGCATCGGTTACGGTGAGATTGACGTGATTGACTTTCATGATTTCCCGTATTCCTGCTATTGACCGGTAATGATTGAAATGTCGTTATCAGCCACATTGCAAACAACGATCTCTTCTTTTCCATCACCATTCAGGTCCGTAATGGCAATGCCTTTCGGATGATTTCCCACTGTAACTGCAGACTGGGAAGAAACATTTCCATTCTTATTCATCTGAAAAAGATAAATCTCGCGCGTGTCGTTATCTGAAGTAACAATATCATTTACGCCATCGCCGTTTACGTCTCCTGTTGCAATCCGGTTCGGAATTTTCCCGGCTTCAAACGGAGAACCTTTCATCATCGAAAATTTTCCGGTTCCATCGCCGAGTAAAACGGTCATGCCGTTTTTTCCTTTGCCTTCCGCCATACTCCCTGGAGAATTAATTATGGCGAGATCAGTTCTTCCATCAGCATTCACATCATCGATCGAAAGACCAAAGGGAGCGTCACCGGCAGGGAAGGGAGAACCGGACGCTTCGTTGAATCCGCCCTTACCGTCCGACAAGAGAACGCTTACGTTGTTACTCTCGGAATTCGTAGTTATAATGTCCGGGAGACCATCACCGTTAACGTCTCCTGCACGGTGCCGCTGGTACGGACGTTTGCCCACTTTAAAAAACGAACCGGGTGTCTTGAACAGCGTGAGGTTGTCTCCCCAGAGCACTTCCACCTGGTCGTTGCCCCAGCTGTCGGTGACGAGATCCAATTGACCATCAGAATTAAAATCTCCGGTAGCAATGCCGTGCGTATGCGGAATTCCGGTGGTTGGAAAAGGTGAACCTTTCGCAGGAGAAAAATTTCCTTTTCCATCGCCAAGAAGCACGGTCAGGTAGTTTTTTTCATGATTGGCAAATACAAGATCCCGGTTTCCGTCTTTATCAAAATCACCGGTGGCAATATCATTGGGAATAGATCCTGCAAAAAACGGAGAGCGTTCTGCTTCTGTAAAATTTCCTTTTCCATTGCCCAGGAGAATGGTAACTGAACTGTCTGTTTCACTGGTAACGGCCAGGTCAACGAAACGATCGTTGTTAAAGTCTGCTACCTCTACACTGCCCGGCGCATTCCCGACTTTAATTCTCAAAATATCTGATGCGGGAACAGTACCGGTTACAACCGTATCACTTGCATTTTCCGGATTGCTTGTTTGCCCGCAACTGCTGATGAAAATAGTCAGAACAAAAAATACGAAGGTGAATAAACCGGTCATGAGTTTGATTTTTTTCTTTGATGAATCAGCCAATCGACACTGAGTTTGTCGGGCGCGGACAGCAAAATGGTTGCACAACAGATCAGCAGGATAAATGTGGTCATTCCATTCTGCAGCAATTGTCCTTGTCCGAACACAAACGTGGCCACCGACATGTCGATGAGCAGCAGGATGCATGCTGGTCTTCTGAGAAATCCCGTGATGAGGAAAATTCCGCCGAAGAACTCTGACAATTTACACAGCCAGGCGGAAAGTACCGACAGGGGAATATTTTCCTGTTCGAGCATTGCCGCAAAACTGTCCATCTTGTCCGGCGACCAGATGGATAATCCGTAGCGGATAAAAATTACTCCTGTCCAAACACGCAGGAGGAAAATTGCATTTTTCCAGATAGCCTCATGTCCGAACAGGAATTTATTCATAAGGTTAATTTACGCAATTATATTTTTTGTCTTACGTGTTTTCACTCTTCGGGCAATCATACGGTGGAGGCCCGAGTTTTTCCCACATAATCTTTAACTCAATCCGGAACTCTTCCATTTTTTCATTGGCTGTGGCGCGATCAACATCTTTCACTCCAAACCTGTACCACCACCACTCGGTATAACTCACTTTTATTTTGGGATCTGTTTGGCCCAGTTTCCATTCGTCAACACTCACGGGCCGGTCAAACATCGACGGATCAAAAACCATTTTCTCTTCCCGTCCGTCGGGATAAATCACCATCAGCGTCGTTGCCACATGCCATCCCCATCTCACAATGCAGTTTGGAACGTTGGTGGAACGCGTGTGAAGATCTTTTCCTGTGCTCCATATTTTTCCGGGAGTTTCTTTCTCGTCCATAAGCATGAAAGCCATGAGATGCGCCCTGACCCAGCATCCGTTCGCCGGATTCTTAAAAGGAATACAGGTTCCAATCGCATTCGCTGAGAAAACAGGAATGCAACTGATCGCTGCTATCTTTTTAAAAAGTTCGAGTGCTCGTTCCGGTGTAACACGTGAGAGCGCGTCATCCGAATCATCCGGAGTTGTGGGTGATTCTTTGGCCGCGTCCTGTTTAAATAAAGCGGGAAGTTCTCTTACATCAATGATCTCCAGCGGAAGATTCGCGGATGTCACCAGCACCGTTGCATCCTGTTCCAAAGCACGCTTTAACGAGCGAAGTATTTCCGGGAAAGCCGGGTGATTGCGGCGCAGGTATCGAAGTGCAGTGGAGGTGTGAAAAGAAACATAAACTACTTCTTCACCGGTCTCGTCAATTTCCCAAACACGCTCCGGTGATGGTGCGCACAATTGAGTGATGACTCCGGAAGCGGCGTCAGTCTCTACATACACCGGGCGGTTATTGTTCTGGAGGTAGTCGATCATTTCTCCCCACGCTTTCGCACCGGGAACAGTTGGATCGAGAATTGCTTTTTGATTGCCTTCGAAATGTATGGTGATCGGTTTTGTCTGATCGGATGATTTCAGCAGCGAACGGTTAGTAGTTTTGGCGAGAAAAATGTTTGGTTGCGACACAAGGATGGAATTTAATTTTCGTTGGAGAAATCAGCTAAGGAAAATTACGAATTTATTGGGAATCGGGTAGTGATTGTTGACGACCATTCCCGGGATAAAAACGGTTGAAACCGTTTAACAACTGTGTTAATTCCATTGCCGGGGGCTTAAGCCCCCGGCAATGAATAGCCCAAGGCGCACAACCGCTTCAGCGGTTTTTTATTGACAAGAAATTATTGCTGCATCACCCGGGCGGACTGTTTGCTCTTCCACACCGCCAGCACAATCTGCAACACAACGGGCAACAGCAGCAGCAAATGAATTCCGAAAAAGAGATGAAGATTTTCCATATCCAGGATTCCTTCATTCCCGTTGTAATAAGGCCGGTCGCTGTCGTTCATACTCTTGATAATAAACACACACGCACCATAGCCCCACGTGAGCAGGATACTGGCTGTAAAAGCGCAGCAGTAGAAAAATTCATAAAACAAATTTTTCGCCGAACGGGCCAGCACGAAGAGCATGATTTGTGTAATGATCGTGCAAATCAAAACAACCGCTAAAAATCCGGGGAAAACAAAAATGAATGCATAGCCCGTAAACACGCAGACCATCGTACCCAATAAAATAAGGACGATGGTCAGTACGATTGCCGCGATACGAACAAAAGTTTTCATCCCGTTAACTTGAAGGAAAGGTTGGCCATTTTCTGACCGCAACAGAAAATCTGCTGCGCGGGAAATCATATTTCTCTACGGGGTTCAAAATTTCATTTGCCCTGAACCAATTGACGAAGTAAATAAGGTAAAATATCCAGCCGATTAAAGCGAGGAATATCATGCAGGCTGTCCCTTTTTCGAGAAGCGTGAGAAGAGATTTCCAAGACCGTCGATCAGCTTACGGAGCACGTCAAAATACAACGTGATGGCCATGAGCAACGACATGCCCCAGAGTACGCAGAGATTGAAACTGAATGTATTGAAATACATTCCGAAAACTTTTTTGCGCGGAGCAAAGAAGTGTGAGTTGCCCATGTCGGACTGGAACGGTTCGAGGAACACCGGATCTGCACGCTGGATCAAACGTCCGTCCTGCTCGATGATCTTGTTGAACTCATTGGCATTGCGTACCTGGTCGCTGAGCGCCTCGTTCATGTAATCGTTCTTCAGCTTTACGAACGCCGTTTTGTCTGCCTCCGTTTTGTTCTTGTCACGGATCGATTTATCGCGCGCTTCGCTGTTCGAGTTGAATACTTTGATGTACACCGAATTCACAAGATTCAGGTATCCGCGCATTTCATTCGCAGGATCTGTTCCGAACGCATTCGCGTCAATCTTCGTCACTTTCTGCTCCAGCGCTTCTAGTTGTGCCATGAGCGTTTTGGAAATTGTAGCGATCTTCTTGCGCTCCATCGAGAGTTCCTTCAAACGCACGAGGTCCAGCGAAATTTCCGATTTGATCAACTCAATGTCTGCGAGTTGCTCCGGAGTTTTGACGTTGTTGCGCGAATTGTTTTCGCACTTGTCGATCTTCCCGCGAAGATGCGGTATCCAGTAGTTCTTGCGGAAATCCGCAATACTCATCATCTCATCGTACTTGTAGAACTGGCGTTCATATTTATTGTTCATGAACTGGTTCACCGCAAGTGCTTCAAAAGCCCAGCGCGAAGCCATCATTTCACCAGCGAAAGGAACGGTGCTCTGCGAAGTAATATCCGGGTTCAGTTTTTCAAACTTCACGATTACGCCGGAGAGCAAAAGCTGCGGAATGATCAGGAACGGAATGAGAATGTAAATCGTAACTGCTGAATTGAACGCGGATGAAATATTCAACCCGAGCATATTGGCGAAACACGATGTGGTGAACAACACGAGCCAGTAGTCGAGCCACATACCGTTTACTTCGAGCACCAGGTTTCCAACGAGTACAAACGTGAACGTTTGGATCGCGGAAAGCACGAACATGATAAATATTTTGGAAAACAAATAACTCGAACGGCTGAGATTCAGGAACGATTCCCGTTTCAATATTTTCCGGTCGCGGATAATTTCTTCGGCAGAAACCGTGAGACCGATGAAAAGCGCAACCACAACGGACATAAACAAATACGCCGGAATATTTTCATTCGCGCGGAATACGTAACCGTCTTTATTTGAAACGTCGGTATTCCAGAACTTCACGAGATACGCCAGGATGAACGCCAGCACCGGAGCTTCCAGCATGTTGATGAACATGTACTGGGTGTTTGTCAGCTTCGAACGTACATCACGGGTGGTGAATACAACAAACTGTTTGAGCTTGTTCGGAATGTTGAACGTACTCTCCGGGTTATCTGCAGAAGGTGGAACGGGATCCTGTTTCGCTTCAATGTGCTCGCGGTAAAACTTATTCCATTCGGCCGGAGAAACTTTACGGTTCCGTGTAGGGTTTCCGTATTCATCAACCACTTTCCCTTCGATGATGTTGAAGATCTGCTCCGGGTTTACGTTACCGCAGGTCGGACATTCGCTCTCGTCGCTGTTGACGTGGTTGACCATCTTCTTGAAATAGACCACTGCGTCTACCGGGTTTCCGTAATAGATCGGGAAACCGCCGTTGTCAAGAATAAGGAGTTTGTCAAACATCTTGAAGATGTCTGAAGAAGGCTGGTGAATAACCACGAACACGAGTTTGCCTTTCAGCGCCAACTCCTTCAATAAGTCCATGATGTTTTCCGAGTCGCGCGAGGACAAACCGGAAGTTGGTTCATCAACGAAGAGCACGGAAGGTTCGCGGATCAATTCCAATGCGATGTTGAGACGCTTGCGTTGTCCGCCGGAAATTTTCTTGTCGAGCGGGCTACCTACTTTGAGGTTTCTCGCTTCGTAAAGACCGAGATCGGCAAGCAGTTCATCAACGAGACGAACGATTTCGGATTCTGCGTAGTTTCCGAAACACAATTTCGCGTTGTAATATAAGTTCTGGAAAACGGTCAGTTCTTCGATGAGAAGATCATCCTGAGAAACGTGACCGATAACTCCTTCGATTTTATCTTTCTGCCGGTGAATGTCGATTCCATTGATCAGGACTTCACCTTTGGTTGGCGATTCGTTTGTGTTGAGAACGTTGAGCAGGGTTGATTTACCTGCACCCGATCCTCCCATGATGCCGATCAGCTTTCCGGATTCTTCATGGATGTTTACTCCACGAAGACCAAGTTTTCCGCCTTTGAACTGGAACTCGATGCTGTTCGCGTTGAACGTGATGCGCGTGCGTGCGGCACGGCTCATGTACGCGCTGATGACGTCGCTGTAATAAATCGGTTGAACCTTGGAACTTCTGAGCGATGATCCCGGTGTGAGAATGTACACCTTGTTTGGGATCATGGCCTGCCCGTTCAGGTTGAGTTCGGTTCCGCCGAAATAGCGGCACGCGTACATACTCACCGACGGAATGGAAATCGCCACCACGCAGCCCGCGCCCATCGAATCAACGAAGATGTGATGCGCGTGTTCAAATTTCTGTTCAGGTTTGCCGTCGATTACCAGGAACTCGGCGATGTCAGGCATGTCCGCATAACTCTTCTCGACGAATGCGCGCATGCGTGAGAATTCAACCGCGTCAATATTGAACGTTTCGGAAACGGTCTGAACGAATTCAAGTTCCTGTTCCGAAATCTCGTTGCTGGTGTGAATGAACTCGATCAAACGTAGCAGTACAACCACTTTCTGTTTCTGGGTAAGCTCTTCGTTGATCTGCGTACAGATGCGGAGAACTTTTACGGAAGCGAGTGATGTTCTTTTCTGCGAACCGTCTTTGCGTTTGGAAACCTGGTGATGCTGTTCGAGGAAATCGTCGAACACCGTGAGGTATTCTTCAACGAGTTCGATGTTGAGTTGCTGCTTGAGGAACGATTCAACGATACCACGACTGGCCGATGTAACGCCATCAACTTTCGCGATAATTGCGAAAAGCTGCATTAAGGCTTTCAGTATCCGTTCACTCATACACTACTTCTGGGAAGCATGGTAAAAATAGAAAAATTAATCACATTTCCTTTGGTTTTGCCACTAAGTCACAAAGACATAAAGTCACACAAAGAAATAAAAAAAGCCCAAAACTTTGTGAAGCTTCGGGCCTTTGTGCCTTAGTGGCAGTTTTAGTCTTTATTGCTTAAATCCAATCAGCAGAACCGCACATCCTGATTCTTTTCCGGATGCAGGATTGAGCGTAGCTTCAATAGCCACTTCAACGGTAGTATTCACCTTGAAATCCCAGTAAGGAGCGTTATTGTGCTGGCTGTTGGAGAAAATCATTACACGGTCACCCGTGTTTGGATCAACGGAATACAGGGAAAAAATCAGGTTGCCATCGGTTTCACCGGTTGCGCCGGCAAGACGGTACGTTGTTCCTGCGAAGAACGTAGCATGGAACTCTGCGTTTTGTCCTGTTGTGATCAGCGCGCGGTACGTTTGCCCGTCGGAAACAAAAGGAGGAATAATATGCGCCGCACACATTTTCGCGGTGCCTTCACACATCTGGCCATTGGTGTTTGGAGCGATTGCAGTAACCCCTATCATCAAACACACGATTGCAAATATCTTTTTCATAGCTCTGTGGCTGGCAGTTTATTGAATAATATAATTACGAACGGCAATAACTTTTGCAGTCAGGGCCTCCAGGAGTTCGGGCGACATTTTCACGTCTGTCTTACCGTTGATCGTGGTTGTTTTCGATCCTTCGTTGTGCGTAGGTTCAGCAAACGTGTATTTGATTTCCACTTTCTGGTATTCTGCATCGAGCGCTTCCATCAACGTGATGAGTTCAGCATACTCAGGCTTCTCACATTCTTTGAGAAGTTTCACCAGTCCGGCAGAAGTTGTTTTCTGTTCACCGATACGCACCGCGATGGCGTCGTTTGGTTTGCTCTTGTAAGTATTCAAAGCGAAGTACATACTTTCTATCCATCCACCGGCAAGAATCAAAGCTGCGAGGTGATCCTGTTCGCTTTCGCGGAGGAAGTTATCGCTGCGGCGGTACGCTTCACCAACGAGAACAAGCACCGAATCTTTATTGCCGATGTTGTCGCCGAAACGTTTCATCAGGGCAGCATCGAAGCTGGCCGTGATTTTCAACTGGTCAGCAAGCTGGTTTACGGTTTTATAATACTCCAGTGCGTCCTGGTTATTTTCATACATGGTAATGTAACCGAGGTCGGCGCCATACACACCCAGGTTAAGTGCCTGTTTCATGGCTTCGGTGTATTTCGACAGGTTGTCTGTTGAATTCAACATTTGCTTGTCGTACAGCGAACCGCTTTTCTTGATCATGTCCGCGATCTGCAAAGGCGAAGGCATCATGAAATTCTGCCCTTTTACTTTCAGGTTCTGAACATCAATTGTATCGTCTGGCAATGAATCACCTCCGTTTACGGTTGGGTTATCTGTACATCCGGCCAGGAATGTGGCGGTTACGAGGGAAATTGCGACAAATCTGAACTTGAATTTCATCTAAATCAGTAGCGTTAAGTAGGGTATTTGAAAAGAC
>DATHKF010000629.1:0-2904 GCA_035489505.1 Bacteroidia bacterium
AGGACCTCCACCGTGGAAGCGCCTTTCGTACTTGCAGAGATCGTGACTAGGTCCGTTGCAGGATTCGGCCATGCCTCAACAGTAAGACGTTTTACTCCTCCGGGTATCTGAGTTCCCGGTGCAGCATAGCGTGGAGCAAGTCCGGAATCATACTTCGTGTAGAATCCGTCCAGCGTTCCGTAATTACTGTTCGTGAGCATCACATTCGGAATCTGATCGTAAAGGAAGTAGCTTCTGAATCCTCCAACGGTGTAAACTTCCTGGTCGCTTAAGTAAGCAACCCCGGTTGTAACACTGGCCTCGTTGTCATCGCCCAACCATTCCCAATCGAATAGCGCATCAGGGCTAATTTCGAATGAAACAAAAAATCCGTTGGCATATGCTCCTGAACTAACTGAAGGTATAGTTGCAACGTTTCCAACGGAGTTACACTTTATGTTTGCGTCACCGGTCATTGAACCCACAACGTAAACTTTTGTTCCATCTTCGGAAACTGCGGTGTGATATGCCACGTCAGAACCTGTTCCATTCATAATCATATTCTTCCATCCCCATCCACCGGTAGCTGCATCCATCTTTACGAGGAAGGCATCATGTGAAGATGACCATGATGGAAAATCTCCTGATCCATTGTAATACCCGCACACGTAAATTGCATTGTCGCGATAATCAATACCACGACCCTGGTCAGAAGGTGTCGCTACTGTTCCATTGCCACCGAAATCTTTCACCCACTGCATCGTGCCGGCACTATTATACTGGATAGCGAATGCATCATCATTTCCTTCTACATTCATCGTGGTTGCGCCAACTGTGGTTGTTCCACCGATGCTGCCTGTTGCATAAATATTTCCGCTTGCGTCACCCACAACTCCATAACCGTAGTCGTGTTGGTTGTTGGAATTGTCGTTAATGGCCCTTACCCACTGAACGGAAGATGAAGAACCCGCATCAGTATAGTCCACTACGAACACGCTGTTCCAGGATGCAGCCGATGATTGCGCAGTGCCCGGAGTTGTGCCGGTATAAAAACTGCAATCTCCCCGGAAGAATCCGGTGGTGTAAACGTGGGTTACACCACTAACTACATTCACATCAACGTCGTTGCCGATTTCTGTGTTTGTTGCTGTCGCATCTCCGGAAACCTGGGTCCAGATGTGAGCTCCATCCTGGTCGAATTTCGATACGAAGTAGGTGCAGTCGTTTGCATTACCACTTGGAGCGCTTCTGGTATAAATAGTAGAGGTAAAGTGGTGAATTGGAAAACCGTAGTGCAACACCATGGTCATCGTACCCGTGAAATAGCCCGTAACATAGATGTCTCCATAGTTCACGATGCCCACCACACGCGATCTGCAATCCACACCGTTCACTTCATCATTTCCATTGCCTTCAACCTGGATGTACCATTTCAGGTCGTCATTCTGATCGAAACAACGGATAAATCCATTGTAAAATCCGGATGCTCCCGGTTGATAAGATCCGACAACAACTTTGCGTTCAAGCGTATTATCTATTACAGCGACATCGCGCGGGATATCATTGCCCCCGGAAGCGCTGTGCACAATTTCCTGTGCACCGTTTACGACGTAATTTTGCGCAGACGTAACATTGTAAGAACCTAACAATGTTAATCCCAGCATGCAGACAAATGTGGATTTGTTTTTCATGTTGATTGAGGTTTTAGTTACCTACTCTGTTTTTTTGGCTTTTCGGTATCCGCCCGGGGGGACACTCCTGTGTACGTGAATACGTGTTTTTCGTTCGTCGGGAATGTATATCCGTGCAGGGTCAATTCGTAGCCGTGTACCTTTCAATGGTCACCCAATGCACAACGAAGCCCGTCTTATAAAAAAAGAAGCCGTCCCGGTTTTGAGACAGCTTTCCACCTTGGCAGTGGGATAGTATTAATACCTGATTGTTTTCAAACCAACCTACGCAATAGTGGCTCCCACGGGATTCATCCTGGCCATATTTTCATGACTGATAAGTTGGTTGATTTGCGAACTAATCTGAAGTTGTTCAACTGAGCAGTTCTTCGTTTTGAACAGCCTACTTGCCTACTTTTTTAACCTGCCTACTTCTTCACTGCCTACTTCTTCACTGCCTACTTCACCTTCGGCTCTTCAATATCACTCACCACAATAAAGCTGGCCGGAAAATCGGCACGGATCTTTTTCAGAAAACGGTAAGCTTCCAGACGCGTACGGAAATCACCCACGCGGATTTTGAAATTCGGTACTTCGTAAATCTCGTAAGCGTGCGCTTCGCTGGCATAGCTGGCCAGGAATCTCGACTTCACTTCACGCGCTTTGGCCTTGTCGGTCCCGAAGTAGATCTGAACCCGGAATCCCTGTGCCTGGCCTCTTTTCAATACCTGGTTATGCTTGGAAACCAGAACCTTAAGTTTGGGATCGCCGTGCACACCGGTTTGCAGGGAATCGGCAGAAGTTTGCGCGTTCACGGAAGAAATTCCGAAGAACAAAAAGACAACAAGCAGGATTCGTGAAATCATGGGTTCAAATGTAGCAAGTTTCAGACCGTTTTTTGGACCTGTCCTGAGCTTGTCGATGGATCACTTATCGACCAACTGGCACAGAACTTCGGCTGCTCAGGGGTTTGCTGTGACGAATACAAAAATCTGCGAAATCATGATAAAAACCCCGCCAATTAACATTTATTTAGAATCATTATAAATTAAATTCTGGGGGCATTTTTTCTGTCTGACGAGAGTCAGAAACTAGGTTTACTGTTAAATTTGCCACGCCTTGAAGTTTAAGGCAAAAGTTCACCGATCGCCAACAGCAAACAACGCTATATGACCAGTCTCTGGCAAAACGTACGAAGCCCTCGCTTAGTCGTTCTATTTTCTCTGGCTTTTACCCTCCTTTTTAGTTCGAATTC
>DATHKF010000630.1:0-3895 GCA_035489505.1 Bacteroidia bacterium
GTAGGCAAGTAAGCCACAGCTACTACTCCACTATGATACTGAACGTATGTAATCCCAGTTCATTTTCCATCTGAAGGAAGTAAACTCCCGGCGCGAGGAATGAACAATCGATAACGGCCGTATTGTTTCCTTGTGCAGAAACATGGTTCACTACCGAGATCACTCTTCCCGAAACATCAGTCACTGTAAAAATCGTATTCATCGGTTGAGCCACTGAATAATTTACAGTCACCTGTTCGTTTGCCGGGTTAGGATAGACCGTTCCGCCATTCGTGCCCGATCCATTTTCGTTCACACCAATTGTACCGCCACTCTGATTAAAACGCGGAACAAATTCCTGGTAGTAAATGTTGGCAATTGTTGCATCGTGCACGATCACGGTGTTCTCGTCGTTCTTAGTATCTGCGCTTGTTGACCAGTTGTGGCAACCGGTAAGTACAACAGGATCTGATAACGGCGCGGACGGATCAACAATCATGTATTTGTGGTGCATGATTCCGTTCAACGAATAATCGACAATATGATTCACCGGCAGTCCGGCCTGCAACGTAGAAAATGTAGTTGTTGAAGTAGCATCATCAACAAGAACGTACGCAGCAATACCTGCGGCAGAAGCACTCACAATTTCCGCAGCAAGATCTGTACGCGTGATCAGCATGGTGGCAATGCACAGATCAGTATTTGCAGTTGCAATGGTCTCTGCAATTTTTCCGTTTGTTCCATCCGAAGGACTGAAGTATTGCTCCACACGAACGCCACCAACCACATACTCGTGCGGTGTATTGTTCGTCTTGTACTGTCCGAAACGTGATGCGGTAGTGTCCGGAACAAGACCGGTATCGCCCCACATTTCTTCAAATTCGATCGTGTAGCCTTTCGCCATAGACTGGTCCTGGAAAATGATCACATCATTGGGATCTTCGTTGATCTGGCCATCGGAAAAATTAGTGCCGCCTGTCCATACAATTGCTTCGTTCGGATTGGGCGATTCCGCATCAAACACAACAAACTTATTGTGCATGATGGTGTAGTTTCCACCAACCGGGCTGTACAACACTTCAATATTCGGATCCAGTTGAGCAACGGCCGGATGCACATAGCTACCGTCGACAATAACGCGCACACGCACGCCGCGGTTGTATGCATTATTCAACGCAGTGCTGATGTTCGAAATATTCTGATTGTCGAAATGGTAAATCGTGAAGTCAATCGAATATTGCGCGCGGTCTATATACGCGATAAGCGTATCATCGATTGCATAAAAAAGTATTTCTGCATCGGTACCGGTTGAAAGTGTTGTGTCAACAGACTTGTTGAAATATACTTTGATCCATCCTGATGACGCGGAAATGGTTGCATACGCACGGACCGTAGAAGTGGCGGTGTCCGTTCCATTCACTGAAAAAGCCTGCGCGTAAAAAATGTCAGAAGGATTCGCCCCGGTTACAGTCACGGTGTGATTGATCCCTGCGGCTCCGTTGACTATTCCTAGTTCAAGCACCGGTGTTCGGCCATAGCGGATAAATGTAGATCCGGAAATGTTCGTGGTCCAGTTTAAATCAAAACCGGATGTCGTCATGTTGGTTTGAACAACAGGTGTTGAAATTACGATGCTGCTATTGGAAACAATGTCGAAGGAATCTCTAGGCAGCAATTGATACGTTGTATAAAACTGCGACATCACTCCGGTAAGTTCAACGGGCCAAAGCGGCAACATCTGTCCCACGAGTGGTGAGCCGTTTCTCACGTAGATTACTCCTGATTGTGAAGAAGCGGTAAATGTGTAGCTCGTATTCCCTGTAATCGGTGAACCACCATTGGTGAATGTTACCTGGTTAATCGTTACGAGTTCAGCTTCCAGCGGTTCGCCTGCCTGTGCCGGTGTAATCACCTGCGTAGCAGGAACGGGGCCCAGCGGTGTATAGACTGTAAAACTGCTCACCGGCGTTACTTCCAGGAGATTGTTGTAATCTGTAAGTGTTCCCGTAGCAACAATACTATCACCGCGATTGACTGACGCAAGGTTAGAACCATAAATAGCAATTCCACCGGTTGCATCCTGTACATAACGGATCGGGCCGAGTTCACTGCCGTTGATCACAATACCGCGTACCGTTACTGTGGAACCCACAGTCTGCGATCTCACCACTGAGATAGTTTGCGAAAACAAACCTGCGTGAACAAAGAGGATTGCAAAAATTGAAGTGAGAAAATTTTTCATGTTGCCGGAGATTAAATGACGTCTCCGCAAAAGTACAGTCGGACAATGCGCAGAATGCGCCATGTACTTTCACTTAACGCAATCGCAACCTAAAACTGATTTCAACAGGAATGTGAGATCATTTTTTGCAATTTTTTCGCAGTGATTTGACGGTATGTTAATCTCAGACTGATCAGCAGGAAACGAAATGTTCTTTGAGCGGCAGAAACCATACGGATTACCGGGAATACTGTGAAAATAAACTTTCTGCTTCATCCACAATTTCCGTCCGTAATTCGATCAACTCCTGGATTTTCTGCTTGTCTGATTTAAACGCTTTGATCAACGCAGATTTGCCCCGCGATTTTTTCATCCGGCGCCAGTATTCCTGCGCGATCACACCGCAGACCGGCATGAGAATCATGAATGCACCGAGCATGTACCAGTTCCGGAAGATGAGCGCCACCGCAAGGCTTTCCAGTCCGAAAAAAATCTGCCAGAGGAAAACGCTGATCGTGCCATTCACCGAAGCGTGCCATTCGACGTGCTTCACAATTTTCTGCGCGATCATGTACGGAATTTTATACGGCAGGTAATTCGTGATCACACCGAAAATCCAGAACGGGAAAAGAAAAAAGAAAAAAAGAAAATCGGAAAAGAAACTTTGCGCGCCCATCGACTCAATTTGTTTTGGACGAAGCAGCCAGTCACGCAGGTTGTGCTTTTTCACTGCGGTCATATACGTTTTTACTTTTTCAGTGAGGTCGCGTACACGTTGCGGTTCGTGCTGATCAGTTGCATTGATCGTTTCCGCAATTTTTTTCGAAACCCGATGCGTTTCTTTCGGGTTCTGCGGATCAAGATGCTGCGCTTCGCTCCAGTCCGACAGAAGCATTTCTTCGAGCGCATCAACCAGCTCGTCGTTTGCCCTGTTCTCAATTACCACGAGGAGTTTTTTCATCCGCGCTTCAAGGTCGCGGGTAAAAACGTTCATCGCTCGGGCCTTGTCCTGCAGGTATAATTCCTTGTAATCGCTCATCGGGAATGGTTCGCCATACTCGATATACAACCCACTCCTGAATTTCCACGGTGTGGCCGAATAATTAGTTCCCACGGGAACGATCATGAGATCGAGATCAAAATTATTTTTCTCTTCCGATCCGAATGCGATACGCGCAGTTCCTTTCTTGAGTTTTCTCAAACGCCGCTCCTGGATGCAAAGTCCTTCCGAGAAAATAATGATGGCCTTATTCTGCTCCAGCATCTCGCTGCATTTCTCAAAAGTCTCATCGTTCTTCTGGAGATTCTCCGCTCCTTCGAGTAAGCGGTAAATTGGAATGATGCCGATAAACGTGAGGAACTTCGCCAGCCATTTTTTACGGAACACATCGGAGCGTGCGAGAAACCAGGTGCGCCGTGAAAGCGCCGAGCCCACCATGATCGCATCCATAAACGCGTTCGGGTGATTGGCACAAAAAATCACCGGTTTGTCCAATGGAATGCGCTCCATGCCCGAAGTGTGCTTTTTCCGGTTGAAACGGTAGAAATACCCGAGCCAGACGTTGAAGGAATACCAGAGGTAATTGTAGAATATATTGCCGAGAAGACGCACCGCGTAAAGATAGTAATTCAGTGGCAGTAGGAGTGATAGTGGCAGTAGTGGGTAATGTTTCACTTTGCTTTTTTACACGGCGA
>DATHKF010000631.1:0-2686 GCA_035489505.1 Bacteroidia bacterium
GGGAGCGGGGCCATCCATTGACCGTTCATCGTGGTGGATGAATAAATATCTCCGCCATTATCATCCCGGTAGAGGAACAGCGTTTGTCCGTCTGTACTCAGTGAAATGGTTGCTTCGTTGGTGGGTGTGTTGATGTACGGACTGATCGGGCGCGCAGAAGTCCACGTGCCATCCATTTTTTTCTCGCTCACCAGGATGTCTTCGTAATAACTTCCGTCGATGGTTGTTTCACCATACCGGCGCGATGTAAAATAGATGGTGTTTTCATCTACCGACATCACGGCACCAAAATCAGGGTACTGTCCGTTGATGCTGTCGCCCATGTTGGTGATGCTCACGTCCAACGGCGTAGCCATAAATTCTTTCGCATTGTTGCACCACCCGATGCGGATATCAATCTCCTTCGTCATTTCGGGATCCCGTATGCCGAGAATGGCTTTGTACGATTCGAAATAACTGATGGCTGAATCAAACTGGTAATTGAAGTGGTACGCCTGAGCGAGATAGAAAAAAGTATTTTCAGGAGCCTTTTTTACTCCGGGTTCAAACGGATCGTAATTGCGCGTCACATCTTTCGCGGCAATACGCAGGAAGCGAAGTGAATTTTTCTTTTGTGAAGCCGAGTTGAGGTAACACATGCCCATCTTGTAATTGATGTTGGCATTGGACGAATCAACCAGGTAAGCTTCCTTGAAGTAAATCAGGGCCATGGGCCAGTTCGATTCTTCAACCAGCTTATTACCTTCCACGAAGTTCTCCCTGTAGTTACCGGGAACGGGAGTTTGAGCATCCACCTGTATGTGGAGAAAGAAGGTGGCAAGGAGTACGAGAAACGTATTACGCGACATATTCACTCACGGGGTATGTTTTCAGTGCCAGGCTGAATGATTAATCCGGCAAAAATAAGCCTTTATCGTCTAATTTCCAGCAAAAAAATGAGATTTACTGGTGTTGAACGCTTATTCAAGGATCCGGATGGTCACCCGGCGATTCATTCTGCCCGGATCTTCTGTCTTTTCCGCTTGTGAACGGGTATCAACAGCTGGTTCAGTTTCGCCTTTGCCGGTAGTCACAATACGATCAGGCTTGATGCCTGCCGCGATCAAAGCATCTTTAACCGCCGTAGCGCGTTGTTCGGAAAGCTTCTGGTTGTAGTTCGCATCACCGTTCTCGTCGGCGTGCCCGATGATCTCGATTTTTCTTCCGGGATGGGCCTGGAGCCAGGCAACGAGTTTGTCTGTTTCCGTTTTTCCGGTGGCGGATAATTCGGCGCGGTCAAAATCAAAATACAGCGAAGCAAATTCGGTTCCCGGAGGGAAATAATCAACCGATAAACCCGAACCGCTGGTGTTTGAACTTGTGTACCGCGTCGTTAACGCATTCACGGAAGAAAGGCTGTCGAGATAGTTCGTACGCATCACCGGAAATTCCACGAACGGATCGGCCAGGGCAACGGGATTCAACGCACTGTCGATGTCGAATCCATAATTGACCAGCGACATTTGCGTAATACTATCGTTGCGCGTGATGTTGAGCTGCTGCAGCATGAACTGTTCTTCGTTCGTATTTGCGTTCTCTACATTGAGCGTGACCTTTTTAAATCCGGGAGCGGAAATTTCATACGTCGTTGCTACGAACGGATTGTATGGATACATGAAACTATCCGTGCTGGCGAGATTAACCTCATTGAGCAGAACTCCTTCCGGTGTAGAAATGCGGATATTCACCATGTCTTTCGGATCAAGGCCATTCGCGTTCAGGCGAAGCTTGGCCATAGGCACAACCGCCGGGAAATACTGTACGAAGAACAGGTCAAGATCACCTTCGCCTTCGCGGTTCAATGATGCATAGTACGCACCAGCGCCATTTTCAAGTGGAGTATAGAAAATGTCATCGCCGCCATTGTTTACCGGCGCACCGAGATTTTCAGGCTGCGACCACATTCCGTTTTTCTGGCGTGTGCATTTGAACACATCATAACCACCCATGCTGTTGTGACCTTCAGACGAAAAATACAAGGTCATTCCATCGGGAGAAAGGAAAGGAGAATCTTCATTGAACGGTGTGTTTACTTCCAGGCCCAGGTTATGTGGTTTGCCCCAGTTGCCGTTTTCTTTGTCGCAGATCCAGATGTCTTTTTGTCCCACTCCGCCTTTGCGGTCGCTTACAAAAAACATGATGTTTCCATCGCGGCTCAGGAAAATAGAAGGCTCGTGGCTGGCGCGCATATCAATTTCTTCACCAATGCGTGAAGGACGTTGCCAGCGCTTTCCGTCCCAATTGGCTTTCATGATATCGCCATAACGGAAAATGTACAGGTCCGTTGAATCCGGTGAGAGCGTAATTGATCCGTCGTGATCCTCTGTATTGATTTCAGAAACGACTTCTGCTTTGTTGAACAGCAAAGAGAAAATCCCGCGGCGTTTCACCGCAGATGTATCGTACCGTGATGGTTCTTT
The DNA here is from genome assembly GCA_035489505.1 of Bacteroidia bacterium. Taxonomy (GTDB): domain Bacteria; phylum Bacteroidota; class Bacteroidia; order Palsa-965; family Palsa-965. The sequence continues at coordinate 2,460 of DATHKF010000631.1, forward strand.
CCAGCGGTTCCAGCTTTCTCCTTTGGCCTGGTAAATGTCTTCGTAGAAAAATCCTTCATCGTCCTTGGCATTGCCGGTACTGCCCGGACGTTTCGACGTGAAAAGAAGAATGTCGCTTCTGTAAATCACTACAGGTGCGTAATCAGGGTAACTCGAATTGACATTCGCCCCAAGATTGGTTACACGCGCACTTACAGGTGTCTTCCACATTTCTCTTCCTGTGGCGC
>DATHKF010000632.1:0-8090 GCA_035489505.1 Bacteroidia bacterium
GCGTAACCTGCTAAGAATTTTGGGTAATGTCTCAGTTTGGATATTAAGCGTTTATGAAAACCGCTTAAGCGGTTAAACATATATGGGCTATCTATTGCCGGGGGCTTAAGTCCCCGGCAATAGATGCACAGAGTTACAAAACGGTTTCAACCGTTTATACCCAAACCTTGCGGGCATTTGAGGGAGCAGGGACTGCACATTGCCGGGGGCTTAAGCCCCCGGCAATGGAATCAGCAATCCAGCTCAACGGTTTTAACCGTTTTCATTCCACAAATATTAACTGGCACTTCAAACTGATACACTCAATCGATTGCAGAGCGGTCATTAAATCATTTATAAATTGTGCACACATAGAATCAGTGCCATCTGCGTAATCTGTCCGAATGACTCCTTCGGAGCAGCAAAAAATACAGCCGTGATTTCCGGTAATCGCATATTTTATTGCGTACTTCGCATGCTATTATGAAGACTATTGACATCCGCAACAAGAAAGCTTCTTTCGAATTTTCGTTTCTCGAGAAGTACGTTGCCGGCATGGTACTAACAGGTACGGAGATCAAATCCATTCGCCTGGGGAAAGCAAACATTACCGATGGGTTTTGCGTGATCAACAACGGCGAAATGATTGTGCGTAATATCGAGATCGCGCAATACGATAAAGGCACGCATTACAACCACGAGCCCAAGCGCGACCGTAAACTGTTGCTGAAGAAATCGGAGATCAACAAGCTTATTGGAAAAATGAAAGACCAGGGGCTGACGATTGTCCCGCTGAAACTGTTCCTGAGCGATGATGGCTGGGCGAAGTTGGAGATTGCATTGGCCAAAGGGAAAAAGCTTTTCGACAAACGTCAGGACATCAAGAAGAAAGATGTGCAGCGCGAAATTCAAAGAAGGTTGAAGTGATGTTGTGTCAGGTGTCCCGAAAACTTCCGGGATTGACACACCACCCGAAATAAAAAACGATCATGACCCGCTCCATTCTGTTTTTACTGCTCGGTCTCTACCTGTTTACAGATCAGGCGAACGCACAAGTTGGACCACAAATCAGCTTAGTCAGGTACGCGCCTTTCCTGCCCCCCACACGCCTGGAAATGCCACCGCAATATGGTGTTGAAGTAGGCTACGGGATAACCCGCTTCGGAAAGAAATCGTTTCCATTCTTCGGTGCTACATTCAGTGTATTTCCTGCCGTAACCGATACGTTTACGGCGCCTGCGATCAATCGCGGATGGGGACCCAACCAGATTGAAGTTTCCGGAAAACGGAAAACACGCTGCTTTGGTTTCTTCATTCCGTTCTACCTGAACATTTACAATTCGGAATTCTTTTGCCTGTATGGCGGGCTGGACATCGGCGCATACTTCGGAGCTTCATTCTATTCGTATGACGGTGGTGCATACACTGACTTCGAAGTTGGCAGCGATTACCCGGCTGAAGGCAAAACCAAGATCCGCGGATTTCCAGGTGGCATGCAATTGGGTGCGTTGTACGAGATGGAAAAAATCAGTCCGTTTGTGCAGGTTGGATTTGTATACAGCGGGCTCACAGACATACCCGGTGTAAATGCGGCGTGGTATACACTGAAAGTTGGCGTGCAGCTTCATTTCAAAAGAGATCAGAGTGAAAGACCTGACATCAGGGAAATAGAAGAGCCGGGGCGCGGAGATGAGTAAGGGGCGATTGTCGATTGCCAATAAATATTAACCACAGAGATTCACGGAGGATTGTCACAGAGGTTTTTCAACCACCAAGGGCACCAAGTACACCAAACGTGCTAAACACTTTCTTGGTGTACTTGGTGCCCTTGGTGATAAAATTTTCAATGAGATCCCTGTGGTAAAAAATCAACAACCCAATCGCAAAGCGGATTGATTCCGCCGTGCCGACGCGGGAAACAGATAAGCAATGCGCCGTGTCTCCGTGGTTAATTTAAATTTCAGTAGAGACACAAAAAAAATCCCACCTCTTTCGAGACGGGATTTTTTATGGGTATTCTATTTCGACTAGAAGTGGAAATGAATCAGAACAGCTGCTGGAGCCAATCCGAATGCATTGTTGTCTGTGTCAACACCAAACATTGACCATTTTCCACCTTCAGTGGTCTGTTCGTCTTTTGCACCTGCAACACCATCCCAGAATTCAGTAGATGTTGAGCTTGCGCCCATTGAGCTGAACATTAAGCCCCAACCAAATTCACCGCCGATAGAAAGTTTAGGCAGAACGAAGAATTCTGCACCAACGAATCCACGCAGACCGAAATCCATCTGTGAACCTGATTTCCACTCAGTGATACGGGTTCCTGGAACCGGCTGGTTCGGGTAACCTGTGTAGCTGGAGAAATCTGTAGTTGTAGGGAAGTTGTTCGTGTTAGTGATGTCGTTACCATACGTGTATGTGTCTTTGTTAGACCCGATACCGAACATGATCATTCCACCCCAGTAACCCTGGAGACGACCTTTTCCACGACGCCACTCCAAACCACCACCGAGACCGATGTAGTTTCCAGACATTTTCAGTTCATCAGTTTTGAACTCACCAGCAGTAAGGTCATCGCTTACGTTGGTAGTTACTTTTGTAGAACCGAATCCGATGCGAAGCATTCCGCGGTAAGCCATAGTCTCAGTGGCAAACATTTTTCCAGTGATCATCATGTTACCGTTCGTGAAATTCCAGCCACCAAAACTGTTGTTCTGCGTACCGTTGAACAGGTTGCCGAAATAGTTAAGGAACGGGCTCGCCTCTACACCAATAGCGTAATCACCAGCCTCAGGAAGAATTGGCTCACCTTTTTTCGAAGTGAGGTCCTGAGCAAATGCCGTGGTCGCGCCAAGAGCAAGAGCCGCAATAAAAAGTGTTGATTTTTTCATAATGTGTGGTTTTGGTTTTACTTGTTTAGTTTCCCTTGTGGGGGTTATAATTGGTCAAATCTCTGAATTCTTCTTCAATCGCAGTTATTAACAAATCAGTACTTTTTCACGAAATTCTGTTAATAACATCTTATTTCCACTCTCTTTCACCCAGCATAGGTACAAATTTAAACTTTCCATGTGACTCCTCAACTGGTTGTCCGTCAGCTGTCTTGATGATCAATCTCATGTCCTGAACGTCTCCTTCTCCTACCGGAATGACCATTCTTCCACCCGGTTTTAATTGTTCAAACAGCTTTTCAGGTACGTATGTCGCTCCACAGGTCACAATTATTTTATCGAACGGAGCAAATCCCGGTAGTCCTTTATATCCATCTCCATAATACAGGTTGGGCTGGTATCCCATTTCGGGCAACATGTGCTTCACTTTATCGTACAGTGCCTTCTGCCGTTCAATACTATAGACGCGCGCGCCACACTCGAGCAACACGGCAGTCTGGTATCCAGAACCGGTTCCTATCTCCAACACTTTTTCTCCTTTTTTCAATTCGAGAAGCTGCGTTTGAAAAGCAACGGTGTACGGCTGTGAAATCGTTTGCCCGGATCCGATCGGAAAGGCCTTGTCTTCATACGCGAAACGCAGGAAGGCATTGTCCATAAAAAAATGCCGAGGAACATTTTCTATGGCTTTCAGCACGATCTTATCCGTAATGCCCTTCGCTGCCACTTCTTCCATCAGCTTCTTCCTCATTCCCTTATGCAAATAGCTGTCTTCCATAATTAAGTATAAAGTTACTGCGGATCGAATGCATACGCACGGATTTCCGCTGTTAATATTCACATGTTGATATGTTGCGAAGCTAGGGCGACTTCCTCCTTTCACACCGATCTACTTTTGTAAGAAATTAAGAAACGTATGTTGACAATCGGGGTTCTCGGTGCCGGACATCTTGGAAAGATTCACATTCGCCTGCTGAAGGAAATTCCGACTTTCAACCTGGTCGGGTTCTACGATGCCGATCCGGTGAACAGCAAGAAAGTGGAAGAAGAATCCGGCATACGTGCATGGAGTTCGGCTGCTGAACTGATCGATGCCTGCGATGCGGTGGATATTGTAACACCCACGCTGTATCACTTTGATCTCGCTTCACAGGCTATCCGGAAGTTCAAGCACGTGTTTATCGAGAAACCGCTGACGCATACTGTGGCCGAAGGAAAATCACTCATCCGCTTAGCTACCGAGGCCAACGTTAAAGTACAGGTCGGACACGTCGAACGGTTCAATCCGGCTTTTCTCGCAGCGAAAGATATCCTCGAGGAACCGATGTTCATTGAAACGCACCGGCTCGCTCAATTCAATCCGCGGGGAACAGATGTCTCGGTGATACTTGATCTCATGATCCACGACATTGATATTGTTTTGAGCCTCGTGAAAGCAAACATCCGTCGCATCAGCGCGAGCGGAGTTTCCGTAGTCAGCGAAACACCCGATATTGCCAATGCCCGCATCGAATTCGATAACGGAGCTGTGGCCAATCTCACGGCATCGCGCATCTCTTTAAAGAACATGCGTAAATCGAGGTTCTTCCGGAAGGATGCATACATCTCTGTGGACTTTCTTGAAAAGTCGGTGAGCATTGTGCGCATGAAAGCCGTTGACGGACCGGTAGATGATCCGTTTGCCATGCTGATCGACCTGGGTGAAGGAAAAGGGAAAAAGCAGATCTGGTTCGAAAGTCCGAACGTAGACCCGGTAAACGCAATCAAAATGGAGCTCGAGACTTTCGGGCAGGCAATCGTCAATAACACACGGCCCATTGTTCCGATTGAAGAAGGATACAAGGCGCTGGAAGTTGCGCACAAGATTATTGAGCAGTTGAATCAGAATGCGGCGGCTATTTGATTTTCGATTCTCAATTATCGCCTGCCGGCAGCAAGGAATTTTTCTTTTTTGATCACTAACCCCGGGTTGCGATCCTTCGGATCTCACCCGGGGTTAGTGATATTCGACCCCTTCAGGGTCGTGTCAAAAACGCTAACGCTTTTTTGATATTGATATTTGACCCCTTCAGGGTCAGCTTAAGACCAGCCATTTCTTTTTTATTCACATTGAACCCTTTCAGGGTTCTTAATATAACGACGCTCAAGGCGTCGAATGTGAATAAAAAGAACTGGCCTCGCGCCCTACGACCCTGAAGGGGTCGAATGTTATTAACCCCGGGTCAAGCGATGAAGTCGCGATGACCCGGGGTTAATAACACAAACAAAAAAATTCCTTGCTGCCGGCAGGCGTTTTTTGAACTCGTCAAATAGCACATCAGAATCCGTCCCGATCATCAAAATTCCTTGCCCGGACCAACCATTCCATTATTTTTGCGCCCGTTCGCACAATAACCGCACAATAATCCGCGTTATACACGTGCACACCGCATGAAACATATTATACGATCCATTTTTCCACTGCTTGTGGCCGCTTTTGTTTTTGGCAATAGCGGCTGTTCCGTGTTCGATCCGGCCGAAGAAATTCCTTCTTACGTGCGCATCAGCAGCATTTCTTTCACCACCAACGGGACCACCGAAGGAACCAACTCCAGTAAAATTACTGACGCATGGATTTACGTGGATGGTCAGCTCATCGGTGGATTTGAAATGCCCTGCACCGTTCCTATTCTTGCCGAAGGCACACACACCATCCTGGTCCTTGCTGGTATCAAGCAAAACGGCTTGTCATCGACCCGGGCCATTTACCCGTATTTTAAAGGATGGGAAAGCACCATTACGCTTACACGCGGACAGGTACTTCAGCTGAGCCCGGCCGTAATTTATTACCCGCAGACCAACTTCCTGTGGATGTGCGACTTCGACCAGGCCGGAACGAACATTGATGATGCCGTTTCTGCCGGTGCAACCTGGGACAACCTGCTCCAGGAAGTTGGTGCACCTGATGCATTCGAAACAGAATCAGGCTTTGCCCGCCTGAACAGCGATACGTTTCAGTTTTATGCACGCAGTTCCCTCCCTTATACGCTGGATGCTTCGTTCGATATCTACCTCGAAATGAATTACCGGAGCAACCAGAACTTCACCATTGGCATTTACAATACGGTGACTTCCCAGTACGTGCCGTGGGTTGATGTAACCGCCAGCACATCATGGAACAAGATCTACATTCGCCTCAACGATGCGGTCCTTACCCAACCTCCCAATGGGAATTATCACGTGTACATTGCAATGAAAAAGGCGGCCGATGTATCTAATCCTTACCTGTACTTCGACGAACTTAAACTAATCAATTAGAGTATTTTATGAATAAGACCAGACAGGTCCTTAAATACCTGTTGAGCGATACCGTTTCAGCCGCGGCCGCATGGACTATATTCTATACGTACCGTAAAGTGACCAACGAATCGGCCAAGTTTGGCACCGAGATCCAGGTTTCTTACGATGATCAGAAGTTCCTCCTGAGCCTGGTTGCGATTACCGGCTTCTGGCTTTTGCTGTATGTAATTACCGGAACCTACAAGAACGTTTACCGCAAATCGCGTTTACGCGAAATTGGTCAGACCTTCCGCATGACGCTCCTGGGCGTAATCGTCATTTTCTTTACGCTCATGCTGGACGATGTGATCCCTGATTATCACGCGTATTATCCGTCGTTCCTCACCCTATTTATCGCACACTTTGGATTTACGGCAACCGGTCGCCTCGTCCTTTCTTCGATTACCAATTCGCGCATACGCAGCCGGAAATTCGGTTTCAATACGATCCTGATCGGAAGCAACGCCAACGCGCTCAAACTGTACAACGAACTCGAAGGACAACAGCGTTCGTGGGGATACAAGTTTGTAGGCTTCGTGCACGTCGATAACAAGAATGGATTTTCAGAAGAACTGAAAGAGAAACTTCCCAATCTCGGCGAGGTCGAAAATCTCCGCCAGATTATGAATACCACCAAAGCGGAAGAAGCCATTATCGCTATTGAAACATTTGAACACGACCGGATCAACTCCATCATCAACGAAGTAGATAATACGAGCGTGATTGTGAAGATGGTTCCCGACATGTACGACATTCTCTCCGGCCAGGTGAAGATGACCTCCATATTCGGCGCTCCGCTGATCGAGATCAACCGGGAGATCATGCCCGCGTGGCAAACCACTCTGAAACGTGTGATCGACATCCTTGCGTCCATTTTCGCATTGATTGTGCTTACTCCGCTGTATCTCGTATTGATCATTGGCGTAAGGGCTTCTTCGAAAGGGCCTATTTTCTATTCGCACGAGCGTATCGGCCATCATGGAAAACCGTTCTACATCCACAAATTCCGTTCGATGTTTGTTGATGCAGAAAAGAACGGCCCGGCTTTGTCGAGTAAGGAAGATCCGCGCATCACACGTTTCGGAAAGTTCATGCGCAAAACCCGCATGGATGAGCTGCCGCAATTCTGGAATGTGCTCATTGGCGAAATGTCGCTGGTAGGGCCACGCCCGGAACGCCAGTATTTCATTGACCTGATTGTGAAGCAAGCACCGCATTACCGCCACCTGCACAAAGTAAAACCGGGAATCACCTCCTGGGGACAAGTCAAATACGGTTACGCCGAAAACGTTGACCAGATGATCGAACGTCTCAAGTACGATCTCCTGTATATCGAGAACATGTCGCTGTATGTGGACATGAAGATTTTGATTTATACTGTCCTGATTGTCGTTCAGGGACGCGGGAAGTAGTAAGGAGGAAGGAGGAAGGAGTCTGAAAAAGTAGGCAAGTAGGCAGTTTGCTGAACAGTCAAAATCCTTCGATTACGATACTTCCCTACTGCCTACTTTTTCAGACTGCCTACTGCCTACTTTTTCAAACTCCCTACTTGCCTACTCGCCTACTTTTTCAGACTTCTTACTTACCTTCTTTTATTTACCTTCGCGCACCAACAATCACCTTCATGAAAAACATCACCGTCATCGGTTCCGGCACAATGGGAAATGGAATCGCGCACGTTTTTGCACAGTGCGGATATAACGTTACCCTCGTCGATATTTCCAAAGAAGCGCTTGACCGCGGAATTGCAACGATTACAAAGAATCTCGACCGGCAGGTTACCAAAGGCACATTAACCGAGGCCGATAAAACGGCGACACTCGCGCGAATTGCGCCGGTTACCGAACTCAGTGCCGGTGTTTCTTCCGCGGACCTTGTGGTAGAAGCCGCTACGGAAAACAT
>DATHKF010000633.1:0-5900 GCA_035489505.1 Bacteroidia bacterium
GAAACCAACGCTTGCATCGCCGGCTTTCCCAAGATCCTGCGTGTATCTCAGGTTGAACATCGACATTCCTGCAAACTTTCCTGCGCAATCGCGGAATGCCGCCTGGTCCACTTTCATGGAAAACCAGTTGTTGAATTTATATTCCGTGGTCAGCGCAAGCCCAAGATGAAAAGCAACACGTTTTCTTTTCCCGAGACAATTCTGGTACAAGTGACAGTTTGCATTGTCGTCTGTGTGAATAGAAACACCCATGAGTTTTATTCCCACGAACCATTGTGCCCGGCATGGGAATGTGAACAGCACGAGGAAAGCAGGAAGAAAAAAAAGCTTGAGCATGGGGTGAGCAAAAGTACGGAAGGTTTCGGGTTAAAAAAGTTTGATGTTTCTGGTTAAGGAGTTTGGGTTAGACTCCGGTTAAATTCGTTGATCAGAATGTTGTCGTTCTTAACCCGAAACGTCTCAACCCGAAACTCCTTAACCCGAAACTTTTAACCGGTACCGAAGCCGTTTCAACCCAAAAGCATAAATTAGTCCCAACTTAGTCCCATGAAAAAACTTCTACCTGTCGCACTAGCGCTGTTCGTTCTCGCATCCTGCGGAACCGACGAAGATCCGTTTGCACGCGAAACCAAAGAAATTGAAGAACATCTTTCCTCGGAAGGATTGAATGCATACAAGGCGTTCAAGGTTTCTGTCCGCGGAACAAAAACGGTTGGCGAGGATACGGTTTTTGATAAAGCACGTATGGAGTTGTTTGCACTCACCGGCTATCTGCTGCAGAAAGCGGCCGACACGACTCAAACCATAGACGTGATGGACATCGCTTCAACGGTGTCTGATGCAAAACCTGCTATTGAGGTATTGCTGAAAAAAGACGAAGACAGTTTGCCTACCGTGATGCAGAATATTTCGTTTGTCATTCAACCCGAGCCGGGTGAAGACATTCTCGGCAACATGTTCAACGAAAGCGAAGAACACCTGATCCTCTGCGGGCTCTGGTACGCCGGGGCACATGCGCAGCCGGATCTTGCGTTGTATGAATTGTACCGTGTAAAAACGGGAGACATCCGCGATGTGCATTTGCAAATGATTACGGAGATGGCGCGTTCGGTGATTTATCTTTCGAACAAATGGCCGTACCATTCGGAGAAAAGTGCAGATGATCTGCTCGCACTAACTGAATCGAAAAAAGATGAGCTACTGAAAAATCCATGGCCGGCTACCAATGCGCAGGGAAATGCAGTTACACCGGAACAAGCCTGGCACCAGTTGCGCGCCATTGCATTTTTACTTCGTGGTGCGGCCCGGGAAAAAACGGAAGACAAAGACAAACACGAAGAAGCGATTTCCGATCTCGGCGAGTTTGTGAAAGAAGCGGAAGCGGGTGGCCTGGATCACGAAATTGTTGACCTGGCCGGACTCGCTGTTGCGCTGGAGAAGGAAGACAACGATGCTGCTTTGAAGTGCATTGAGAAACTGGAGAAGCGCCCGAACCTGACAACCGAAGAAAAAGAACTGGTTGCGGAAATCAAAAAATACGTGACCGATAAAAAGATGGATGACGCACAGGAAGCGATGGATGAAAACGGCGTGCTTCCCGGTTTTGCAGGAAAACTTTTCGCGAATCAATTCATGAATTCACCGGTTGTGAAAAATCTGAAATCATCGAAAGCGGGACAAAAATTTATTTCCATCACCGAAGTAAGTGTGGGCTCGCTCATTCCTGGTGCTGATGCGGTTGACAGTTTGACGAAGGATGCAGAAAGTTTAATCGACAAAGTAATTCATTGAGGTTTCGGAAGTCTCAATACGGTTGCTTCGCTCTTTCATCACTTGTCTTACCGTTCATGTCAATGCACTCGCCTTCTTTCAAAGCCGAGCGTGTCCCGTCTTTTTTGATCAGGGTGCCGTCGCGTTTTACGGTTGTTCCGTTGGTGAGAAAAACATCCGATGTAATTTCTTTTGCCTGGTACATGACCACAAGCTGGCCATCTTTCATTTTCGCGCAGTACATATCGGGGTTTTCATTGACTTCTCCGGCAGCAGCCTCCGCAGCCGGAAATCCTTCACAACCAAATAAAATTCCGGTAGCGAGGATCGATGCAGTTACCCAAATACGAATCGTTTTCATGACGTGATGTCTTAGTTTCTTGCTATTGGTGCTAAGAATACCGTGCCAGTCTGGAATCAACGTAAAGCGTGTTAAAACCACGCATTCACACTCCCGTCGCTTGTGGAAATCCCGGAAAGCGGGGAAATTATTCCGCTGTGCTTATGGCGTTCCACGTGTACGACAAATCGCTTTGCGATTTCTGAACTCAATAGAACGCAGATCAAACGGATCTGGCGGATCAGCACGGATTTAGTTGTAACGGTTCCGTGAGATTCCGTGTATTCGGCGAATTCAGTGTACCATTAAATACTGGAACTACGAGGAACTTCTGGCGAAAAACGCAATCAGCGTAATCACGAATGCGCCCAAAGAAAGCGTCATCATCCCCACCGATTTCAGGAAAGGCCAGATCATCGCACAATATACCACCAGGCTCAACGCGCATGCGATTGCAATAAAATACGCCCAGCTTTCACCGGTTTTCAACCCGGAAAAACAAAGCATCATGATCGCACCGCAGGTGATGAGGATGTGTCCGTCCATGAGCAACCGCAAAAGATTGCGGTCATATTTTTTTCCGTGATCCGATAACAGGATAAAAATATCGTGCAGCACGCCGTTGAGTACAGCCCATGCGCCGATCCCGCCGACGATCCAGGGGAGAAATGTTTTGAGGGGTTCCATGAGGTTAGTGGTTTAGGTTCTTCTAAAGAAGTCGGCATTGATTCAGGGTATATTCTATGGATTACCATAGATTTTGTCTATGTCAGAATAACCCTGTGTATTTTGCGCGCAATGCGTATTTTTGACGGATCAGAATAAAAAGGGGAATTAGTTCATTTGGTCCGATCCCGAAAGCATTCGGGACGGGACGCTTCGCTTGACAGTTCTTTTGAAATATAATTTAATTGGGGAATTAGCTCATTTGGCTAGAGCGCTTCGCTGGCAGTGAAGAGGTGACCGGTTCGAATCCGGTATTCTCCACCAAAGTCTTCCGTAATGGAAGACTTTTTTGTTTATGCCCTTTTACGTTTACATACTTTATTCAAAAAGCAAAGACAAGTATTATACTGGTCAAACCCAAAATTTGTCAGAGCGGCTTACGTTTCATGAAAGTGGGATGTCTCCATATACTTCGTCGGCACAGGATTGGATGCTGGTGTATTCCGAAGAATTTTCAACCCGCTCTGAAGCGATCAAAAGAGAAAACGAAATCAAACGGAAGAAAAGCAGAAAGTATATCGAGTGGATGATCAGCCTGCGAAAGGGAATTAGCTCATGTGGCCAGGGCGCTTCGTCCCGAATGCTTTCGGGATGAAGAGGTGACCGGTTCTCCCGAATGCTTTCGGGACGGTATTCTCCACGAAAGTCTTCTGTAGTGGAAGACTTTTTAGTTTATGCCGTTTTACGTTTACATACTTTACTCTCAAACCAAAGACAAGTATTATACTGGTCAAACGGAAAATTTGCAGGACCTACCACCTACCGGAAATTTCACCCTTTACCTCGCTAGTGCAGGATTGGATGCTTGCACATCGCGTTCCTGCAAAGTTTACGCGTTTGTAAGCGCTTGTTACCAACCATCATTTGGAAAAAAGGGAGTAATTTCCAGTTATGAGAATATGTGCTTTCTCCATTATCTTTTTTCTTGTTTCGGGAGCGTTGCATGCTCAGCGAAATAAAATTGATTCGATACAGACTATTCTTGCACATGAAAAGGAGGATACGACCAAAGTAAATCATTTTATTGCACTCTCCGTGCTGTACGTTTATGACGGGGATTATGACAGCGCAACACTCGCAGCCAATTCTGCTTTATTGCTTTCCAGGCGGTTGAATTTCAAAAAAGGAATTGCCCAGTCCTGCAATAATCTCGGAGGTTTTAACCAGGAACAAGGCTACTATGATATTGCAATTGGATATCATGCCACTGCAATTAAAGCCAAACAGGCGCTTCGCGACAGTATCGGTCTTGCGGGTTCGTATAACAATCTTGGACTTATATACATGTACAGGGAGAATTACGATTCATCTCTATACTATTATTTACTGTCTGTATCCATCAAAGAGCGAAAAAAGGATAGCCTGAACATGGTTATTTCATATAACAACCTTGGCTTGCTCTATTCAAGTCAGAAAGATTTTCCCAAAGCACTTGAATATTTTAATAAGGGTCTCGTTATATGTATAGCACAAGCAAAAACAGGAAAAAACGTTTCCAGGTACCTGGCCACCGTTTACCTGAACATGGGTATTGTTTATTATAAGCAGGGCAAAAATAGTCTGGCCATGGAACACTACCGCAAGTCTCTGACCTACTATATAAATATTGAGTCAAATTCCGGTCAGAGCTATTGCTATAACAACATAGGCAATATCTACGCCGATCAAAGCGATTCAGCTTATTCGCGGAAGGATAGCTTAAGCGGCAAACACCTCTATCTCCTGGCGATGGAGAATTATGACCTAAGTATTGAAATGAAAAAGGAAGATGGAGACCGGCCAGGACTTATTGTTTCGTATTTGAACCTGGCCGACTTCAACCGAACAACAAAGCAGTACAAGCAGGCGATCAAATATGGCGAGATGGCTCTGAGATCGGCAAACGAATGTGAAAGTCCAACGGGTATTAAAAATGCTTATTATGTACTCTCCAATATTTACTTCGACCTGAAAGACTATGCCCTGGCGAGCCAGAATTATAGTCAATACTTGGCCTATAACAATCAGGATACGATCGTGAATGATCAGTCACTGAACCTGGCCAAAGCCTTACGCAAAAGCATCCCGCCTGATTCACAAAAAGCATTGCTGCACGATAGCATTGAACAGTTAAAACAGGGTGGGAACGAGGGAAAACAAGTTCAAAGTAAAAATGTCATTGCCGGTTTGCTCCTTGTGGGAATCCTGGTTGGCCTGGTCATTGTTTTCGTGATCATTAGACGTAGAAAAAAATCAGTCGCGCAGAAGCAGATTGAGTTAACGGTGTACAATCGACTGTTTGAGTTAATAGATGTTGAAACAAATTCAACGACCTATTTTTCCGGCCAGCGCTTTATCGATCTTGTCAGAGAAGTTGAACCTGATTTTCCCGACTACACGCTGTTCATTACGCAGAGAAACCTGGAAGGGAAAAGTACCAACCGAAGATTTTATTTCTACGACATCCTGACGAGTTTAAGTCCAACCAGCCGGATGGGTGTAATAAACCGGGTACTTGACATCGTAAGACCACACACCGATCAGGATGTAGAAACTATTGACGAGCTGCTGGGCCACAAACCGACAACGACCGATGCTTCCGTGATCGAAACCACACCGGGAGGCGAAGAAAGTCCAATCGTTTTTATATCCTATTCGTGGGACACCGAGGAACACAAGCAATGGGTCTTGAACCTGGCCGATCGCATGAGTGCGAACGGAATTGATGTTATCCTCGATAGTTACTACCTGAGGCCTGGAAAGAATGTGCCGCACTTCGTCGAGGACTCTATTGCAAAAGCGCACAAAGTCATAATTATTTTCACCCCCAATTATAAGTTGAAGGCCGACAAAAGAGAGGGGGGAGTGGGACGTGAGTATTCAATCATCAATGCAGGCCTTTATAATGCCCAGGTAACTAACGAAAAAATAATTCCCGTGCTACGTGCAGGTAGTGCTGAAGAAAGTATTCCGGTATTCATGCGACAATTTATTCACCTGGATGCCCGCAAAGATGAAAACTTTAAGAATACTTACATTGATCTGATCCGTGAGATATACGGACAACCCGCGATAGACCGGCCCC
>DATHKF010000634.1:0-5249 GCA_035489505.1 Bacteroidia bacterium
CCAAGCGCTGTAGGCGCCGATGAAGCAATTTCTGTATTCATTGATTACAACAACGACGGAATATTCAATAACACCAACGAGCGCGTGTACCAGGATTTCGGAAGCGTTGCCGGTGTGCATACCGGTTGGGTGAATACTTCAGCTGCAACAACACTGAATACACGGTTACGCATGCGCGTGATTTCTGATGTAAACACCAATGTCATTACGGGTGGTTGTTATACACCGCAGCACGGGCAAGTGGAAGATTACATGGTGTATTTCATTCCGAATACACAAGCACCGAATGTCAATTTCACCTCCAACATTACAACTGTTGTTGCAGGTGGAACCGTGAACTTCCAGGATCTGACTTTGCATGCGCCAACGGGCTGGACATGGACATTCACCGGTGCATTACCGGGAACATCTGCCGTTCAGAATCCACAAGCGATCCAGTACAATACAGCGGGATTATATCCTGTAAAACTTGTTGCGGTGAATGCATTCGGAACAGACAGTCTCACGCAGATACAATACATCAACGTAGTGAACGCGGCCAATATCTGCCAGGCAGCTGCGATGACCTCACTGTCGGGAACGTTATTTGATTCAGGCGGACCAACCGGTGATTATGTGGACAATGAAAACTGTTCCTTCCTGATTGATCCGGGTTGTGCAGACAGCCTCATGATTGTGTTCACATCGTTCGACCTGGAACAGGGTTGGGATTATCTCTACATCTACGACGGAACAAGTGCAGCAGCGCCGTTGCTGGGTTCATATTCGGGCACGATGCTTCCTCCCAACCAGTATTCAACGAGCGGGGCATTCTACATTGTGTTCCAGTCTGATTTCAGTGTTATACGTCCGGGCTTTGAATTGACATGGACTTCCGTTGCAGTTGGAATTGCTCCGGCGGCAAGCTTCAGTTACGCACCAACCGTTCCACCGGCATTGACCCCTGTTCAGTTTACGGACCAGTCGCTGAACTCACCAACTTCCTGGTTCTGGAATTTCGGGGACCTCAGCACATCGACACTTCAGAATCCATCGCACGTGTACGCGAACGCCGGCACTTATACTGTAACGCTTATTGCAACCAATTGCGTTTCGAGCGACACCACAACGTACGTGTTGAATGTCCTGCCGAATGGAATTGAAGAAACAGAGTACGCTGCATTCGACATTTATCCTGTTCCATTCAACGAATCAACGACGTTGGTTCTCGGGGAAGGTGTTGAAGCGTCATCGGTTTCCATTGGCATCACGGATATTACCGGAAGAAGGGTTCAAACCATTCAACCTACTTCATCAACAACAGTTATTCACCGCAACGGCATGAGCGCCGGTGTGTACTTTGTGAACCTGTACAGTGAAGAAGGGAAAATGATCAGTACGCGACGCATCGTTGTTACGGACTAGGCCAAAATAACCACAGAGAATACACAGAGGAAATTTCACAGAGGTTCACAGAGGTTCACTGAGGTTCACTGAGGAAAGAACAGAAAAATCGCCTGCGGCAGCAAGGAATTAATCTCGTGTCCTTTCACTTCGTTCAAGGGATATAAAAAAGAAATTCCTTGCTGCCGCAGGCGAAAATTTTCGCGCACTTCTGTGGTTATTTTAAATCACGGGGTCGGTGATCGCAGCTCCGCCGTCTTTTTCATCCACGCCCCAAAGTCAAAATACTTCGCAAGTAATTTTTCATTGGGATCTTCCTGCGCTTTGCGGAATGCGTTCCACGCCGTGATGCAACGGATCTTCTTTTCCTTCGGAGAAACCTTGTCGAGCATGGCTTCCATAAAACGGATGACTGTGTCTGCAGAATGAAACACGTCTGATTTGGTGAGCCACCGCTGCGTGGATTTCAGCTGGTAGCCGAGGTTATGCTCCTTGTTCTGGTAATGAATGACGAGCAGAAGCAATTTTGCCGTCACCAGGACCTCCGGCCTGAGCTGTACAGCAGTGCGCACCGAAGCAATCCGGTTTAACCAACGTGCCGCGCCGCGAAGATCTTTTCCACCGAACAATAGGATCGCCAGCGAAAGAATCACATCGTATTGTTCGCCCTGGTAGTATTCGCCAAACTTCCGGAGCCCCTGCTCCACCGATTTTACCAGCGGAATGCCTTTCCGGTAATCCTGTTTCCGCGAATAGATCAGGATCTCATTTTCATGCGTATTCAGGAAGATCCGCGCCAGCATCGCTTCATTCTTCATTTTAATCCGCGCCATGAAGCTGCGTTGTTTCGCTATCCACGACATGGCCTCATCGTACTGGCCAAGGAAAATGCAGGCGTTTACGATATTGTTCATGTTGTTGTTGTAGATGTGCGGGATATCCGGCACAAACCACGGATGCGTTTCGAGATGATCATGAATAAGGCCGTAACTCAATTTACGGTCTTCATGATTCTCGAGGTACGCTGCCTTCATCGCAAGCGCAGAATGATAATAGTAGATCGTGAGGAACGTACGCGTTTTATCCTTCTCCGCCTGCTTCATCACTTTGTTCATTTCAGCAATGAGATTTTTCAGGTCATCCTGTCTCATTTTCGCCGACGACAACAAACTTCTCAGCCGGAACGACAACTGCATGATTGTCGCCTGAACGTCGAGCGTTGCAATGGCCACGCGCTCTTCGTCAATCACCGCATCCAGTTCATGCCATCCGCCGGTTACTGTCAGCAGGGCTGCCTCCCAGCGGATAAATGAAAGCGCCGGAAATAATTTCTCCAGTTTCAGTGTTTCCGCTTTTCCCTTGCGCGCCTGTTTGAGACAAGACTTGAACATTTTTTTCTCATACAGCACGTCAATGGAAATGAGCTTCTGGTACACTGAAATCGATGGACGCGAACGGTGGAAATGGATCAGCGAGTCAACCACCAGCCCGTTGAGGTAATTCTTCTCCGCCGCGAACCGGAGCTTGCCTGCTTTATCGAGATTTTTCTTGAGCGCCTTCTCGTCGTATTCCTCCTGCACCAGCATAGCATCGAACAAATCGAGGTAACTGTTGCCTCCTTTCAGGGAGTGTCTTTGCGACAGCAACCTGAAATGACGCTTTTCGTTCATGGACAAAGAACGAATAAGCTGGTGAAGTTCGGGGGATGATTTCATAATTCTGACGCCTTATAATAACATCGACTAAAATAGAAATTTGGCCTTTATTATACTAATGAAAGATGAAAACGATTAAATGGAGTCAATTTCTGAAGCCTCATGGTTTTTATGGTTTTATCAGCGGATTGTTGACCGGAACGGGTTAGCGGAATACATTTGATTACCGCCAGAAAAGATTGGCCCGGTAGCCCACACCTAACGGAATGCTAAACCTAGAGAACCCAATGCTGATGACACTCACCACAACACACAGGAAACTGATTGTATTCCTGGTCGTTTTCTTTATGTATTGTTTTGCCACGATTGCTTTCGGGCAAAAAACGAACTGGACCACGCAATGGAACAGCAATGAATCGTTCATTGAAAACAAAGGACAATTTTCTATTCCCGGAAAATCAGTCGCCAGCACGGATATTCTTTACGCCATTGACGACGGTAACACGCGGGTGTTCTTCACCAAAGCCGGTGTTACGTTCAGTCTCGTGGACATGAACAAACGCAAGAAAACTGAAGAAGAAAAAGCGGAAGAAATGCGTACCGGCACGAAGTGCAAAACCAATCGCGTGAATTTCAAACAGGACGTGGTGCACATGCGCTGGATCGGTTCCAATACAAACGTAACCGTGAAGGCCGAAGAAGAAGCGATGGACCTTCACAGCTACTCGACCAAAGATTTTTCCGGTGCGTGGATAAATACCAGCAACATCCGCGGGTATAAGAAACTCACGTATTTTGGGGTGTATCCCGGTATTGATATTGAATACATCATTCACCCGGTTGAAGGATTTAAGTACACAATCATTCTTCATCCGGGCGCTGATATTTCCAAAGTACAAATGCAATACACCGATGTGGATAACATGACCATTGATCCCAGCGGAAACCTGCTTATTCCAACGCAGTTCGGAAATATTACCGATCACGCACCGGTAACGCATTACGCCGGAAACAAATCAGCGATTATCGCTTCTTCGTACAAGCTGAACAATTCAATCGTTACGTTCAACCTCGGAAAATACGATCATTCCAAAACCGTACTGGTCGATCCATGGACAGTGAATCCGGCTTACGGAAACTCGAATAAGATCTGGGAGTGTGAACACGATGGTGCCGGAAACGTTTACCTGTACGGTGGTGACTCGCCAATGCGTTTGCGCAAATACAATTCCGCAGGAACATTGCAGTGGACGTTCAACACCGCATGGGACACGGCCAATTTCTGGGTAGGAAGTTTTGTGGTGAACCAGGCCGGTGAATCATTTTGTACTTCCGGTTCAAACGGGCAGATTGTAAAAGTAAGCACGGCCGGTGCACAGGTTTGGTTCAACAATCCAAACGGGTTATTCGGCCCACTGTTTGAATACTGGCATCTCACATTCAATTGCGATGAAACGCAACTGGTAGTTGGCGGCATGCGTGCGCCGAGCCCGTTTGCAATCAATAACTACCGCGGGGCCGTGATGAATATCAATCTCGCGAGTGGCGCAGTACTTGGTTTCGTTGCCGTAGGTTGGGTCGCCGGAATTAATATCAAAGAAGTAAAAACCATCGCTGCCGCACCAAACGGAAACTATTATTTTCTTACGCTGGATTCTGTAGGTTGTGTTACACCGGCGCTTGCACTGAGCTGGAAATCGACCAGCGGGTATGCGTTTTCATACGGAACGTGCGGGTATGGTGTAACCAACCAGGGAATCAATTCGATCCGCTGCGTGGCTTCATTTATTTACACGCAAAATGGAACTACGGTTAATAAACGTGCTATTGCGAACGGAGCCATTGTGGGAACAGCACCGATTCCCGGCGGCTCTGCCAATACTTCTCCTTTCGGAAATTCGCCGAACAACAGCGGACTGGACATCGACGATTGCGGCAATGTATATTGTGGCTCCATCAACCAGGTAGTCAAGTACGATGCGAACCTCAACCAATTATCTACCGCAGTAACCAGTGGCGCTGTATATGACGTGAGCGTAAATATCGGTGGCGAAGTGATTGTATGCGGCCCGGGTTACGCATCGTCCATCAACATGTCGGCGTGCGCTCCTATTGTACTTAACTGCAACGCATCAACACCGCTGAGTGTTACATCAACATCAGCTAACGTGAACTGTTTTGGTTTGTGCACAGGAACAGCTTCAGTAACTG
>DATHKF010000635.1:0-9278 GCA_035489505.1 Bacteroidia bacterium
CTTGATGCGGTGGATATTCTGAAAGCACGCATGGAGCAATCCGGCGTGCGGCGTGATATTACAGACAGCACAATTGCCCGTTTATATCCTGCAGGTACACTCACCGATCTGCTCGGCGGTGGCGGTGTGCTCACACTGAAATCGTACACAGCCGGTGGACTCTCCACCATGTCGATCCGCGGAGCCAATTCCATGCAGACTCCTGTGGTATGGAACGGGATCAACCTGCAGAACACAAACAACAATACCGTTGATCTTTCACTCCTCCCGGTTTTTCTCTTCGACCAGGTTGCGGTGCAGCCCGGAAGTTCATCAGCAGCCTGGGGAAGTGGCGCTATCGGTGGTGTGATCAAACTCACGAGCCTGCCGCGCGACCGGAGCTCGAATGGAAATTACCTGCGCAATCCATACCTCAATCACAAAGTGGTGTTCGAATACGGAAGTTTCGGGGCCAATATGTTTGGTGTGAAAGTGGGTGGAGGAAAAGGGCAATGGACATACGACCTGAAATTATACCGGCAGCATTCGCTCAATAATTTCTGGTTTACCAATACCTCTTTTGCTCAGCCGCGACGGCAACAACTGAATCATGCGACCATGCGGCAGCAGGGATTCATGACCGAAGTCTATTTTGATCCGAAAAATCCCAACAACCAATTTGTTTTGCGGATGTGGGTGCAGGAAACGCACCGTGAGATTCCACCAACCATGTTGCAATCGGTAAATGAAGCCACCCAGAAGGATTACGCATGCCGTATTATGAGTGAATGGTTTTCATTTCCTACGAGCAGAATAAAGATCAATACGCGCGCCGCTGTAATCCACGAAGGTTTGCTTTACAATCCTGGATTCTCGCAACCCATCAACAATACAAACGCGTGGACATACATCGCGGAAAGCGAGATGACGTACGATTTCGGACAACGTGATACGAAGGTCCTGAACAACCTGCGGCTTTCCGGTGGACTGAATGCGATGTATGCCACATCGGAGGTTACAGAATCTATTCCGCACAAGGAACAATTGCGCATGAGTATGTATGCGTCCATTGGCAAAGCGCTCCGCGAGAGCGATGAATTCAACATCACGGTGCGCGATGAAATCATCGACGGAAAAATGATTGACCCGGTTGGCAGTATCTGGTACTATCTGAGCCTGAAAAAATGGCTGGCTATACGTACGTGTGTATCGCACAGTTATCGCGTTCCAACGTTCAATGATTTGTACTGGACACCCGGCGGAAACCCGGACCTGTTGCCCGAAACCAGTTGGACGGAAGAAATTACAGTGGATGTAAGGCCCCGGTGGAAAACCGGTTACATCAGTTATTCCGTCACCGCTTACAACCGCAATGTGAAGGACATGATTACCTGGGTTCCCAATGCGGCATTCTGGAGTCCGTTGAATGTTGCCGAAGTCTGGAGCCGCGGAATGGAACACCGCCTGAAATATTTCCAGGCTGTTTCCCGGTGGAAATTTACTTTTCTCGCGAATGCCGATTACGTGCGCTCGACCTACGAGAAAACAAATACCACCAATGATGTTTCAATCGGCAAACAGCTGATCTATGTTCCGGCATGGTTTGGTGGAGCAACGGCAACTGCACAATGGAAAGATTATTTCATCACGTATGCGCACCAGTATACTGATCTGCGTTTCACCACGCGCGATCACGTGGAATGGCTGCCTGCGTATTCCATTGCGAATCTTGCTGTGGGCTGGAACTGGAAATCGAACCTCAATGGTGGAGTGTACTGGATGAACCTGTTTTTCCGGTGCAACAATATTTTCGATGAACAATACGAATCCATGGCCTGGCGACCCATGCCGGGAAGAAGCTACATGATTGGTTTTTCAATTGACTTCAGCAAACAAAAAGAGATTACAGAGTAAAAAAATAATTTCAAAACTTCAAAAAACAAATAACCAATGAGAACATTCCGGCATGCCTCCATGGCTGTTTCAGTTATTGCAGCATTCATTTTTTTAAGTTCATGTAGTCGCGACACGCCAGACCCGACGGATCCGGCCGCGACACGGACCTTTACTCCCGGCGAAGGATTTTTCATCCTGAACGAAGGCGGTTTTGGTGCAGGGAATTCATCAGTGAGTTATTACGCCCTGGCGGGTGCAGATGCAGGAAATACATTCAACAATCTTTTTTCACAGGTCAATGGAACGCCACTGGGTGACGTTGGACAAAGCATGACCATGATCAATAACCGCCTGTATGTTGTTGTAAATAACTCATCAAAAATTGAAGTGTTGAATCCCCTCAACATGAATGCTGTGGCAACGATTACAGGCCTTGCCGGACCGCGGAACATTCTCCAGGTGAATGCTGCAACGGCTTTCATTACGCAGATGTATTCTGAACAGGTTGCCATTCTTGACCTCGCTTCAAATACGGTTACCGGTTACATCAACCTCGGCATTGGATCAGAAGCCCTTGTTCTTGAGCAGGGAAAACTCTTCATTACCAGCCAGGAGTCTGATAAATTGTACGTTTTGGATGCACCACAGTTCAGCAGCATCGATTCATCCATTGTGATTGCACCGGGCGGAAACAGTATGGTGGTTGATGGAAACGGCAAACTCTGGATCCTCGCATACGGCTACTGGGCAACTTCTGCTCCGGGTGGATTGTTTCGCGTGAACCCTGCTTCACCATCGCTCGAAGCATCCATGCCATTCACCACTTTCGATTTTCCAACGCACCTTGTTGCAAATCCGGCAGGCGACTCGCTGTTCTTCCTGAACTTTAGCATCTACCGGATGTCGGTCAACGATGCAACATTGCCGGCCGTAGGATACATTTCCGGCGTAGGGCACGCGTTTTACACGATTGGTTTCATGCCGAATACCAGCAACACGTTTGTTGGTGATGCTGTGGATTACGTACAATCAGGATTGATTTTCCGTTACGATGCGGCAGGAACACAAACCGATGTGGATACGGTAGGCATAATCCCGAATAACTTCCTGATGTATTGAGCACGGATTAATGTATCAGCATCTGAACGCAAAGGTCTCCAATGATCTTTGCGTTTTTTCTTTGCGGGTTGGAGTCCTTACGATCATTCCTGTAATGCGCTATTCGCTACCTTGCTGCATCCATGACCTACAACTCCATCCTCGACACTTTTTTCGGAAGCAACTGGCTGCGCTACGGACTCATCCCGGTTTATCTCGTGATTGTATTTCTCTTGCACAAACGGATTTTCGGAGGCAAGAAACGCAAATTGCTTTTTGCTACGTTGTATTACGGTGTGCCCATCGTTTGGTTTTTTATTGTGGGTATGGCCAATCCAACGTGGTGGGGGTATGGAAAACCGGAAATGATCACTGCGCTGCGTGTTGAAAATGGTAAACTCTACGCGCAGGATTACGTACTCACCGCCGGTGGAAAAATGTCGAAGGGCAGTCCGTACGGTCGTGTACACGTGATCGATGCAAAGACCGGGGAGAGGTTGCTCCGTTTTAGCGTTGGACACGGGAAAGAAAATTCCATCATCGGTATTCGTGGCGACACGCTGGCTTATGCATCCGATGACCGTGTTACGTTCTACTCGATAACCGATGGTCGTGAATTGCTGGTCTGGTCAGCGGAAACATTGCCGAAACTGTACCCGGAACTTGCTTCCGGCCTGCACAATTTTTCTGCGTACAAGACACGTGTTGATCTTCACGTAAGCAGCATGGATGGCAGCAAGTGGATGCTCAACATCATGGACAAGAGCATTACGAAAGAAGGTGAAGCACCCGCGTATCCGCCAAGGACCGACAGGTTATTTGTGGAAGGCGGAGCAATCTGCAGATACCGCGATGTTTCTTATTCAGAAGAGGTGATTGGTCTTGAATCCAAAGATGGAGAAGGGGCCCGGGAAGTGATTTGCGGCGAAAATGATTCTGTGTTGAACAACGAACTCATTTTTCTCGAAGGAAACATTGTCGCGCTCAGTTTAAAAGACAGCTGTTTCGTTGTAAAGCATTACGAAACCATTGCCAAAACCCGCGCCATTTTTACCTGTGTTTCGCTCGACGGAAAACGCAAGCTGTGGGAAGTACGGCAGTCTGTTCTTCTCCCGGATGACGACGGGGAAGAAGAGTTTTCGATGTTCGCCGCAATTGACGAAGCGAACGGACTGTTTATCATCAGCATCGATGATGAACTGATTACCTTGTCGCTGAAGGATGGGAAAGTGATGTGGCGCGAGATTCCGTGAAGAGATGGTAAATTATCCGTTTAGTACATCAGGTTAACTGTAAAGAGTTTGTTTCAAAGGAACAGGATTAAATTTTGCCGCGAATTACACGAATTACGCTAATGCATCAATTAGCGTAATTCGCGGCAAAAAAATATTGCGGTGATTGATAAACCGACTTTAACCCAAACAGAAACACTACCTAATATAATCCTATAGGATTTTTGTTCAGATGAAACCACTATTTTTATGTCACAATTCCAAAACCCTATGAAAAACGTTTTACTTTCCGCAATTCTCGCACTGTGCGTTATTGCACCGGTTCAGGCAACTGTCATTACCTCACAAGCCAATGGCAATGCAACAAATCCGCTGACCTGGGATTGTCTCTGCATTCCGCTGGATGGCGATACTATTGTGATCAATCACGCCATTACGCTGGATGTTGATTATGCATATACCATGGGCGGCATCATCGTTAACGCGGGCGGTTCTGTTACCGGCGATGCCAATAACAGGATCTTTGGCGTGAGTGGAGGAATGTTTATGAACTATGGCATCATCAGCATTGCGTATATCTACCAGAATGCCGGATCATTTTGGAATTATGGTTCAATCACCGCCACACGGAACGCAGGTGTAGACCTTAACGCTACGATGGTCAATGCCGGAACGCTGAATGTGAATGATACGTTCCTCGTCAACACGTTTGCCACGTTTCAGAATTCCGGATTTATGAGCAGTCCGGAAATCGGCAATGCCGGAACGATCACCAACACAGGAAGCATTGTTTGTGATAACTGGTGGAATACCGGTACAGCAACGCATACCGCCGGCTCGATTCAGTTATTGATGAGCATGTACAATTCCGGAAATGTAACCTTTAGCGCACCAACTACCATTGCACAGGATATCCTGAACGTGGGAAATATTACAGCCACGTATTACGTCTCGGCACGCTCGTTGTTCAACGGCGATAGCCTGAACGGATCAGCCATCTTCACGAACAACGCGGTCATTTCCCTTTCACAGGATTTAATGAATACCGAAACCATTACGGGTAACGGATCATTCTGCGTTGCCGATTCCACGATCAATACCAGTTCGGTAACAGGTACACTGGACATCTGCGATCTTTCAGGAGGCAACTGGGACGTTAACATCGGTACAGTTGCCGGAACGGTAACGTATTGTTCGGGTTCCTGCACGATTGGGATTGCTGAAACAGAATCTGAAGGAATAAGTCTTGTTCCAAATCCGGCAAGCGAATATGTGATCATCAATATGCCAGTACCGGCGAATGGAATCGTTCGCGTGCTGGACATCACCGGGCGCGTTGTGATTGAAGAACCTGCAGCTCAGAAAACGGAGTTGAACATTTCAGGACTCGCGCCGGGAATTTATTCCGTGATCGTAATCACCGAAGAGAATTCGTGGGAAGAGAAAATGGTGATTGAGTAAAGCTTAAGAAGCTCATTCATGACATGTTATTGGCGTTTTACAAGAAAAATGAGTAAGTTTATTTATGCTGATTAACCGGTTGCTTTTCCTGTTTGTCCTTATTCTTGCGGGTACATCACTGCAGGCGCAATTACCCGTTGGCTATTCCTGGGCGCGACCTATCGTATTGAATAATCCGAATGCTACGTCCATTCCCAATATCCAGGTTGAGTTTGATCTTGGAACGGATGTGTTAGTCACAGCAGGTAAAATGCAGGCCGATGGCGATGACATTGCTTTCATGGATGAATGCAGCGAGTTGTATTACTGGATTGAAGACTCGTCGTTCAATACAACGCGCACCACGTTCTGGGTGAAAATTCCTTTGCTTCCGCCGGGAACACATACCATTTACATGTACTACGGCGATCCGGTGGCGACTGCAAACCCTTACCGCAGCGGCGACAATACATTCGTGTTTTTTGACGACTTCAATACGGGCGCTACGCCCGATCTTACAAAATGGTCGTTGGTCAGCAACAACGGCGGCGATGTTCATCCGCAAACGCCACAGGGACATTACGCACCCAGCGCAGCGGTGTACGGCAACAGTTCTGTTGGTGTATCTCACCCGATGACCGCAGGCGATTACGAGATCGGATCCAAAATTCAACTGGCTGTCAACAATGCGCTCGTTGACTTTGATCCCGAGGTCGGATGGTTTCAATCGCCGGTACTCAATGTAAACCGCATAGCTACGTGGTACAACGACGACGAATTTCCGCGCGACTATACAACCACCGCCGCCGGCGCCACTGTGTATAATCTAAGTACTCAGCCCATTCGCGGCAGATGGTCGTATCCGCGCATCCGTACTATCGGTAACCAGGTATCTACGCGCAGGTTCAGTCATTCACCCACGTATTTCAATGAGTTTGGACCCACGGCAACATTTACTCCGGCGAACGTTACAAACCTGTACATGGGCAGTTCGGCTTTTCAGGGAATTCCAGCAAAGTACGATTTCATTTTTGTGCGCAATGCTGTCGCCAATGAACCGACACTTCAGTTACAGGCAGAGCTCCCGAATCCGTGGCTGGCTTTTGCCGGGTATACGGTAACTGCCAATGGACCGATTTGTCCCGGAGATACGCTCTTTCTGAGCGTGACATCGATTCCCGGTGCAGTATATGCGTGGACCGGCCCCGGAAATTTTACGGGTTCACAAACGCAGGAAGTTGTGCTGAATGCATTGACCGGAACGTACACTGCTGTTGCCAGTCTTTACGGAGCGTGTATTGCGGATAGCGCAGTTGTACAGTCCGTGGTTTTCCTGACGCTGCCGGATGACACCTTGCTGTGTACAAGCGCAACAATTACGCCCGGTGGACCGCCTATGCCTGGTGTTATTTACGAATGGACATCATTGCCTGCAGGATTTGTTTCGGCATCATCTGATCCGACGATAACGCCAACGGTAACAACTACGTATTTCCTCACGCAGACATCAGCCAGCGGAGCCTGTACGTATTACGATACGATCACAGTGACCGTGGGCCCGCAGCCCATTGCTGCATTTACCGCGAGCGTTGCAGAAGGACAGGCCGAAGTACAATTTACCAATCAAAGCCAGTATGCCGATTATTACAACTGGATATTAGGTGATGGTAATTTTTCCGGCGACACTGATCCGTTGTATGTTTATTCTTCCAGCGGAGAATACACGGTTGGACTTATTGCAACCGCGGAAAACGGATGTGCGGATACAGCGTGGCAAATCGTTTCGATCGATCTGTCGAGTGTGATGTATATACCCAACGCATTCACTCCAAACAATGACGGGCTGAACGATGTGTTTTCCGTGAGCAGCTACAACATGGCTTCTATGGAAGTCATGATCTTTGATCGCTGGGGAGAACTCATCGCGAAATGGTCAACGCTCAACGGTTCCTGGGATGGAAGGATGAACGGAAATCTTTGCCAGATTGATGTGTATGTGTACGTGGTGCATGCTGTTGGGTTGAATGGCTTCGAATACAACCGGCACGGGCATGTTTCGTTGGTTCGGTAGCCTTCGAAGCCTCAATCGCAGCCTTCTGGCTACGCTCTTTTAGGTAATATCTCACTTTGCTTTTTTACACGGCGACACGGCGATAAAAGAAGCATGAAACCCGATCTAAGCCCGGGCGCTCACGGCGCGTTACCGTTATCTCGCCGTGAGCGCCTGGGCTTAGAATAAGAAATGCCGTAAAAATGCGCCGTGTCGCCGTGTCAAATACCAAATACTCAAACTGAGACACTACCCCCTTTTCAGGGTTTTGCAATTCTGCCCCAAATTTCAGATATTCACATACTTACAACTCATAAACCTTTCCTCATGAAACGAATATTACTCGCTGCAGTTGCCTTGTGTTTTGCTGCCACATCGTTTGCACAAACCATTTCTCCGGATTACCAGGATGGAAAAATCTGGTTCCGCATCAAAAGCGATTACCGCACAGCCCATTCACCCACAGAAGATCCTTACCATCTTCCTGTGGCAACTGTTCCTTTCCTCGATGGAATTGGAAAGATGCACGAGTTCACCAATCTCTCGCTCCCATTTCACGCGGCGAAAACATCACTGGAGCTTCAGCGCACATACCTGCTGGAGTTTTCTGATTACGGACAGGTGGATGTGATCATCAACAAGATGCGCGCTACCGGCAACATCGATTATGCTGAACGTGTTCCGCTTGATCGTCCGTGCCTGGTGCCAAACGATCCGAGTTATTCGTCACAGTGGCATTTGGGTGTGATCAACGCAGCCGGTGCATGGAATTATTTCTCCAGCGGTTCTACAATCAAAATTGCAATTGTGGATGACGCCATGGAGCGCACACACAGCGATCTTTCCCCGAACCTGTGGGTGAACCCGGGCGAGATTGCCAGCAACGGTATTGATGATGACGGAAACGGTTACATTGACGACATCAACGGTTACGACGTTGGAAGCAACGACAACAACCCGAACCCGCCGAACAGCAGTTACTCGCACGGCACACACGTAGCAGGTTGCGCAAGTCCTGCAACAAATAACAACGTGGGTGTAGCCGGAATTGGTTTCAGCTGCAAACTCATGGCCGTGAAATCAACCACATCAGCAAGTGTGATCACGAACGGTTACGATGGAATTGTTTACGCCGTAGTATCGGGCGCTGACGTGATCAACATGTCGTGGGGGGGAACAGGTTCTTCCAGCACCGCACAGAACATTATCACCTGGGCAAGCAACCAGGGATGCGTATTGGTTGCAGCAGCAGGAAACAATAATTCCAGCAGCATTTTTTACCCGGCCGGTTACACCGAATGTATTGCCGTAGCTGCAACAAACAGCAACGATACCAAAGCCAGTTTCTCGAATTATGGTACATGGGTAGATATTTCTGCTCCCGGCAATAACATCTACGCTACATACTACGGAAACACGTACGCAAACAATTCAGGAACGTCTATGGCGTCGCCGGTTGTTGCCGGTCTTTGCGGACTGATGCTTTCGCTCAATCCATCGTTGACACCAACGGATATCCGCAACTGTCTGATTTCTTCGGCAACGAACATTAACTCGATGAACCCATCGTACATCGGTCAGCT
>DATHKF010000636.1:0-2556 GCA_035489505.1 Bacteroidia bacterium
CGGTTTTGGCATATTCCCGGCGTCAAAATTGCGCGGAGAACACGCTCTGCGGTCATTGCTACCTTGCGCACTGGTCTCAGCGTCTCCGCGGTGATTTTTTCCTACCAGATATAGAATCAACCCCGCCAGATAAACAACAGCCCGTGCTTTGAGATATTCCCGGCGTCAAAATTGCGTTGTCATTATTATAAAACTCTATAACCTATGAAAACGATCATCTCACTTGCAACTGCTTTCTTCCTGCTACTGGGAACTTCAGCATACGCCGGCAACGGACCAGAACCGGTGAATGAGAAAAACCGTCACGAAATGATGACGAAAAAGAAGAAGCACAAGAAAAACAAAAAGAAAATGCGCAATAAGAAAGCGCGCAAAGGACACGGATCCTGCAATGGCTCTGAGCCATAAATATTCCTGCTGCTGAAATAGTACATCCCTGAATGGTCGTATCGAAAGGTGCGGCCATTTTTTTTACCTCGTGAAAACAGGGCCACGAAGACACAAAGTCACCGAGTCGCACGAAGTGATTCAGCGTACTATTTTATCCTTTGTGAACCTTTGGGTCTTTGCGTCTTCGTGGCAAAAAAATTTCCTATTTTGGAAGACGGAATAGCCACGCCTCCGCTGAATGTGGGCTGGAATACATTCGTGATCACATCATGCCACAAAATAAATTTTATCTCGACGACGCCAAAACGCAGGAAGTCATCATCAGCTGGAGAGGAATCTGGAAAGACATATCCATAACACACAATGGCGTTGCCATCGGAGGCTTTGAAAATTTCCGGGCGTTGAAAGGCGGCAACAGGTTTCACCTGAACGACGGATCAGCGCTGGATATACACTGGAGCCAGGCTTACGGCGACCAGGGACTTCGGATTGCACACAATGGACGCGCACTGAAAGGTTCCAGCGGTGATCCGGAAGCCAAGCTGAAAGGCATTTTCGGAATTTCGATTTTCATTGGCGCGCTTAATTTCATTGTTGGCGCACTCGGACAATTCGGTGTTTCAGAAATGCTTGAAGACATGGGCGCAAACTGGGTGATGATGCTGGTCGGACTGATTATTGTGGGACTTGGCTACGTAGTCATGTCGCAGAAATCAGCGGGAGCATTGATCGGAATTATCATCGTCATCGCTGCAGATGTTATTCTGAGCCTGTATTTCATGATGGAAGAAGGTGGTCGTCCTTCGTTTGCTGGAATTGGATTGAAAGTACTTTTCATTATCCAGTTTGCACGCGGGTTTGGTGCGATCAGGGAGTATCATGAACAGAAGAATTCAACGATTCAATAATTGGAATCAGGTTCAGGTTAAAAAGTTTCAGGTTGACGGCAAACCGGAAACTTTTTAATCCGAAACTTATTCTTCCTTGACAAACACAATCGATCCTGAATTAATGCAGTACCGCAAATTTGTTGGTGGCGGGCCATCA
Source organism: Bacteroidia bacterium (assembly GCA_035489505.1). Classification (GTDB taxonomy): domain Bacteria; phylum Bacteroidota; class Bacteroidia; order Palsa-965; family Palsa-965. The sequence goes on from DATHKF010000636.1 coordinate 1,438, forward strand.
TCAAACACGTGGCCCAGGTGTCCTCCGCATTTTTTGCAGGTGACTTCCGTGCGTTTCATTCCATACGCGTTGTCATCTGTATAATTCACAGCGGTGGAATCCCACGGCAATGAAAAGCTTGGCCAGCCGCATCCACTGTCGAATTTTTCTTCCGACTTGAAAAGCGCGCTATTGCACCCGGCGCAGTAGTATGTTCCTTTTTCGTGATTGTCCCAATACTCTCCGGTGAAGGCACGTTCAGTTCCTTTTTCACGAAGAATATGGTATTGATTCGCCGTGAGTTTTGCTTTCCACTCGGCGTCGGTTTGCGGAAGTTTCGATGTGTCGTTCATGGTCAATGTATCATTTGCCGCGGTTTTCACGGGAACTGTATCTGGTGCAGAACATGCTGCGAGTACCAGTGCGAAAGTGAGCGATGTGAAGAGCATTTTCATTACGTGTTTTCATACACATACGTAAGCGTTCCCTGCGCGGATGTGTGGTGTAAAGTTACGGATTGTTAAAAGATAGGAGAAATGACCGCAAAGGCGCGAAGTCGCAAAGAAAAGCGCAAAGCTGAAGAATTTATTAAGCGAATGAGTAACGTACTCTGCGATTACTTTGCGTCACTGCGCCTTTGCGGCCATTTTAGTCCGCTTGCCTCACCCGCACCGAGTAATTCCACAAATGCAGCCACGTTCCGTCGTCCTTGCGCTCCATGTTTACTTTGCCACCGGTAGCAGCATCGCCAACGCGGTTCAAAGCACTTTCTGCAAGATCAGTTCCATCTACGTTCGGATCTTCAGGCTGCGCCGGGTCCATGCCGTTTTTAGTATTCGCAGCCACTGTTGCGTCAGGCCCGTCGAGTTTTTCCTTCATCCAACGCATAGCGGTTTGTCCGGCGCTGAGGTATTCAGAAGATTCTTCTTTGGCGGGTTCATTAAACAATGTAGCGTACAAGGCATCTGAAAAATTCACCGCATCGTTCGCAGCGTTTGGAATATTGTTCACCACGATCGTAACGGGCACAAATCCTGTTTCTACCTGGCGGGTTGGATTGCCTTTATCATTTCCATTCGTACGGGGTAACGAAACAACATTGCGGCTGGTGTTTTTCGGATCCGTATGACTGGAAGCCAA
>DATHKF010000637.1:0-9533 GCA_035489505.1 Bacteroidia bacterium
GACTAAACGCGAAGAAATTGTTGGCCGCGGTTTGTTCGATGTATTTCCTGACAACCCGGATGATCCGGATGCCGACGGGACAAGCAACCTCAGGCAATCGCTGAAAAATGTGATCAAGAAGAAAATGCCCGACAAAATGCAACTTCAGAAGTACGACATTCCCAAACCGGCAGAAGACGGCGGCGGGTTCGAAGTGCGTTATTGGGACCCGGTGAACTCGCCCGTGCTGGACCAGGAGAACAAAGTGACTGCGATCATTCACCGCGTTGACGACGTCACCGAATTTGTAACCTCCCGCGAGGCAAGTGTTGAACAGGCGCGGGGTGCATTCAACATGCTCAACGAAAAACTTCACCTGATCCGGAAGAATGAAGCACGCGTCAATCACATCCTCGATATTCTCCTGAGATATACCATGATGGATTTCGCCGAGAAGATGGACGTGAGTGAAACAGGCGATGAAGTGGATGCGATCGCGCTGGGATTGAATACCCTGGCAGAAGAGCTGGAACATTACATTCTCCAGCTCCGGAAAAGCGAAGAAGCCATGGCGCAGTCGAACTATTTCCTGAACACCATCCTGGAAAATATTCCCAACATGGTTTTTGTGAAGGATGCGAAAGATCTCCGGTTCATCAGCTTCAACAAAGCAGGTGAAGATCTGATTGGTTTTACGCGTGAGCAACTCCTCGGGAAAAACGATTACGACTTTTTTCCGAAAGAGCAGGCCGAGCAATTTACCGCGAAAGACCGCGAGGTCCTTGACGAGAAAGGTTATCTCAACATTGAGGAAGAACCCATTGAAACATCAAAAGGTGCCCGGTGGCTGCACACGCAGAAAATTGCGATTAGCGATTCGCTCGGCAAACCCTTGTACCTGATGGGAATTTCGGAAGATATCACATCGCGAAAAGAACAGGCTGACCATATCCGCGACCTGAACCGGAATCTTGAATCCAATCTCCGGCAGCTCGAAGCGGTCAATAAAGAACTGGAAGCATTTTCCTATTCCGTCTCCCACGATTTACGTGCCCCATTGCGCGCTATCAACGGATACGCGCAAATGATGGAAGAAGATTTCGGTTCGACTTTAGATGAAGAAGGTTCACGTATCCTCGCAACAATTAAATACAATGCATCGCGGATGGGTACGCTCATCGATGACCTGCTGACTTTCTCGCGCCTCGGTCGAAAAGAAATTCAACGCTCACGCATCAATATGGTCGACCTTGTGGAAGGTGTACAGATCGAGATTGGAAAATCAATTAAGCACAACGCCGATGTCCGTGTTCATCAACTTTGCGAAGTGGATGGCGATTATGCGCTGCTGCACCAGGTCGTTTTCAATCTCGTGACCAACGCCATTAAATACTCTTCGAAATCAGAAGCCCCTGTCATCGATATTTCCTGCGTCACCAAAGACAATGAAATTGTTTTTTCGGTGAAAGACAATGGCGTTGGTTTCAATATGCAATATTACTCCAAACTCTTTGGTGTGTTCCAGCGCCTGCATTCCTCCGATGAATTCGAAGGAACCGGTGTAGGACTTGCCATTGTACAACGCGTAATAGCCAAACACGGTGGCCGTGTATGGGCCGATGGAAAAACCGGGGAAGGGGCTACATTTTGTTTCTCACTTCCCAAAACAATGAAACACTAATCTGCATGGATATGAACCAGGAAGTAGAAGTACTACTCGTAGAAGACAACATGAGCGACGCTGAATTGACCATTCGCGCATTGCGAAAAAACAATCTGGCCAACAAATTGCTTCATCTCAAAGATGGCGCTGAAGCGTTAGAGTTTCTTTTTTCGAAGGGAAAGTATGAAGGGCGACTGGTAGAAAACGGGCCACGCGTCATTCTCCTTGACCTGAAGATGCCGAAGATCGGTGGAATTGAAGTACTGCAACGTTTGAAAGCCGATGACCGGACGAAAAAGATTCCGGTTGTTATTCTCACTTCGTCGAAAGAAGATCCGGATATCCAAACCTGCTATGCATCGGGCGCCAACAGTTACATCGTAAAGCCGGTGGAATTTGAAGCATTCGTAAAAGCAGTGAGTGATCTTGGATTTTACTGGATGCTTTTGAATCAACCGCACAAATAGAAATCTCCCATGAGTAAACCCATCAAAGTGCTGATGCTTGAAGATGACCCGATGGATGCGGCGCTTCTGCTTCGGCAATTGAAAAAGTCGGATTTGAATTTAACTGTGCTTCACGTGGACAACGGCACCGCGTTCGAAGAACAGTTGGATCTCTTTTTGCCGGATCTTATCCTCTCCGATTTTTCCCTTCCGTCCATCGATGGACCGACGGCGTTTGCCATCAAGCAGAAAAAATGCCCCGACGTTCCGTTTATTATTGTTTCAGGAACCATCGGCGAAGAAAATGCGGTGGAGCTGATCAAAAGCGGGATTACCGATTATGCATTAAAAGATAAGATCTTCACGCTCATCCCGAAAGTTAAACGGGCGCTGAAAGATGCCGAAGAGCAACGCACACGCAAGATCGGCGAAGATAAGTTCAGGGCACAGTACAAAACGTTGTTGGAAATTGCGTCTCTTCAGTCGCACCAGGTGCGTGGACCCATTTCCAATGTACTCGGCCTGATCAGTCTTTTTAATTTTGATAATCCCTCCGACCCGGTCAATTCAGAAGTCATCCGCAACCTTCAGAGTACAACAACGCGTTTCGATAATATCATCCGGGAAATTGTGAAGAAGACAGGGGAGATTGAAGACTTGAAGGAGTGAGCAGGAGGTCAGGAATACAGGAGGCAGGAAGTCAGGAATACAGGAGGCAGGAAGGCAGGGATTCAGGAGGCAGGAGCGGTGCGCGACACGATCGTGTTTAAACGAAATGTATACGGCGCACTGCCTCCTGAATTCCTGCCTCCTGAACCCCTGAACTCCTGCCCCCCTGAACTCCTGCCCCCTAAATAAGCCCTCGCGCCTTCAACTCCAAATACTTATTGATCGTATTCACCGTCAGGTTCTCGGGCGCCGTAAACACTGCGTGTATTCCATACAGTCCGAGTTCGCGGACAATTAATTTTTTCTCGTAAGCAAATTTCTCCGCGATCGTCTGGTAATAAATTTCCTGGATGGTTTCCGGTTTGCGATCGAGAAAGCTTCTGAGCTCGGTGTTCTCGAAGAAAATGACGACCAGCAAATGATCCTTCGCCATTCTCCGGAAGAATGTCATCTGCCGCTGCATGCCGGCGAGTGTTTCGAAATTCGTGAACAGGAGCAACAGGCTTCGCTGCGTGATCGTGCGTTTCACCTGTGCATACAATTTTCCGTAATCGGATTCCTGGTAACCGGTTTTCGCTTTGTACAACATCTCGAGCACCTGCATCATCTGCAATCCTTTCCGCTCCGCTTTCAGCGTGTTGTGAACCCGGTGCGAAAATGTAATGACGCCTGCTTTATCGTACTTCAGCATGGCGATGTTGGAAATAACCAGCGAAGCATTGATGGCATAATCCAGCAACGTCATTTCCTCGAAAGGCATTTTCATCACCCGGCCCATGTCGATGAGTGAATACACCTGCTGCGATTTTTCATACTGGTACGTGTTCACCATCAGGCGGTTTTTACGCGCCGTCGCTTTCCAGTTCACCGTTCGCGGATCATCGCCGGAAACATATTCTTTGATCTGGTCGAACTCGGTGTTCTGACCAATCCTCCGGATCTTTTTTATTCCTGCGTCGACCAGCCGTTGCGAGATCGCGAGCAGTTCGTATTTCCGCATCTGGATAAACGACGGATACACCGGAACAGTAATGTCGTTGTCGAATATGAATTTCCGTTCGATCAGTCCGAGCACGGTCGACGTAAGCACATTCACCGCACCGAACGTATATTCTCCGCGTCGTACCGGTCTTACTTTGTAATTCAGAATTTTCTTTCCGAACGGTCCGAGATAAACTTTGAACGCCAGGTTTCTTGCCTGGAACTGCACAGGCAATTCATCAACCACTTTCAACCACACCGGGTACGGAAATCTGTTTTCGAGATAAATTTTAATTTCATTCTGATCGCCGTTGGATAATTTCTCCATCATCTCCCTGCGGGCCAGTAAACCTTTCCGGCTCCAGAGCAGGATAATGTCGGCGAGCAGAATAAACGGAAGTGCGATTACAGCAGTCCATACAATTCCATACAAGAACGGCCACTTCCAGGAGAGGAGGGCAAGCAGCACCAGCAAGCCGCAAATCAAAAAGAAGCGCGAGGTAAAAAATATGGATTTGTATAATCTGATCATCGCTTATCTCGGGATTTCAACCTGCTGAATCAACTGGCGGATAATTTCGCCGCTGGTTAATCCTTCCATTTCACGTTCCGGTGTGAGCATCACGCGGTGCTGCAGCACAGGGATTGCAACTTCGCGGATATCATCGGGTGTGATAAAATCTCTGCCGCGCATGGCTGCAATGGCTTTCGACGATGTAAGGATTGCCAGTGAAGCACGCGGTGAAGCGCCGAGATACAACGAAGCATTGTTGCGCGTTTGCGAAACAATCTGCGCAATGTATTTCAGGAGCTGGGGCTCTACATATAAACTGTTCACCTTATCGCGGTAATACGTGAGTCGCTCGGCCGTAAGCACAGCTTTTACCTCTTCGATCTGCAGTGAATTTTTTCGTGCGTGAAAATCTTCGAGGATTTTTGTTTCCTGGGCCAGGTTCGGGTAATCGACGCGGATCTTGAACAGAAAGCGATCGAGTTGCGCTTCAGGCAAACGATATGTTCCTTCCTGGTCAATCGGGTTTTGCGTGGCGACTACCATGAACGGTACATCGAGCTTGTAGGTTTTTCCGTCGACCGTTACCTGCCGTTCTTCCATGGATTCAAAAAGCGACGACTGCGTTTTCGCAGGTGCGCGGTTGATCTCATCGATCAGAACGATGTTCGCAAAAATCGGTCCCTGGCGGAATTCAAATTCATTCGACTTCAGGCTGAACACGCTCGTCCCCGTAACGTCGGAAGGCATGAGATCGGGAGTGAACTGCAACCGCGAAAATTTTACGGAGACTGTGCGCGCAAGCAATTTTGCCGTCAGTGTTTTGGCAACGCCCGGAACGCCTTCGAGAAGAACGTGTCCGTTGGAAAGTAAAGCGGCGATGAGCAAATCGACGGTCTGCTCCTGCCCCACAATTACTTTCCCGATTTCGTTCCGTATCTGCTGAACGCCCTGCTGGAGCTCGGACAAATCAATCCGGTTCTCGAAATGCGTGTTGGTTGGCTCTGTCATGGTGCTGTATGTTTTTAACGTTTACTTCTTTGGTTGAACTCGCGGATGGTGGTCACAAGTAATTTTAAATCGCGTGATGAATGACCGGATGTTGTGCGCATCATATTGATCATGGTAAAAAGATGAAGGACCTGCTGGTGCGGAACGCCGGAAAGCGCAGTTACTTTTTCAACCAGTCGATCGTCGATGAGTATGGTTGAAACAAAGAACCGCGAACGAACGGACTCCAGGAAATAATTGATCTTTTTTTCAACGATGTTGCTGTGATCGCTTTGCCGGTAATACAACGCGCCTACCTGCTCCACAAAGTCGAGGGTTGTATTCCGGTAGCCCACCGACAGCGGTACAGGACGCTGCCTGCGTTTGCCCCCGAACAGCAACGCGACAATGCCCGCGATGATGACAATAAAATACGCCAGCTTCAGGGCTGGTTGCGAAAGCAGGAAGCGTCTCGTGTCCTCGTTATCAATCTTCGCAATCTTATAGTTCTGATCAATGAACGTGGCCTGGTCGGGCAAATAACTCAGCGCACCAAAAATGTATTTCGAATTGTTCCGCTTCGCTGCGTAATAATTGCAGAACGCTTCCGGCATGCAATGGAACAGGAATTTTCCTTCTCCGTATTTGTAACTGATAAAATTGGGGTATCCGCTTGCGTCAATTCCGAGGATCGTAATGTCGTTCGGACGCAGGTCCGTAAATGCATAGGAGATCCATGACCGGTCGTAAGTAGCCGGTTGCTTCAGCGTCAATGCAGGGTTCACGAGATTCATCCGCACCGTATCTGAATTATACGCCATGGCTGCGTTCAATGTCTTGTTGGAATCCTGCTGCATGTGGTGGTACATCGGGTCGGCAGCAAATATCTTCAGTGAATCGCCGAGCAATCCAAAATCTCCTGCGGAAATAAATACGGTGTTGCCATCGTTTACAAAACGGCAGAGCTCAATCACGTCCAGCGCACTCGGTTCAAATGTTTCATTGATGATTACGTAGTTGTGCTGCACGACCGCCGTATCGCGCAGGAAGGTATAAATGGTTTGCTTCACGTATTCCGGCTCAACACTCATCGTGCTGTTGATGTAACGGTCCGTGAGATAACAACCGAACGGAATTTTGGAATCTATCCGGTAGTTGGGTTCCCAATTGATCCGTCGGCCCGCATGCCGCTGCGAGATGTAGCCGATGAGCACCATCACGCCCACAAGAAGAATAAGATATGGCCAGCTCTTCTTCATTTCTTCACGGGTGATTTTTTGACGTCAGAATAAAAACTGCGCAGGTCATTTTCCGCTGCACCGTATTTCAGCTCGTTGATTTCAAAATCGCCGTACCAGATGTAATCGTACAGCAGGCTCACACTTCCGAATTGTTTTTGCAGGTTGTTTCCGCTCAGCTCGTAATAATAGTCGGAATTCGTTTTATCAATTTTCCACCGGATCAATTCGAGATCGGCCATTTCTTTCAGCGAACGCAGAAACCAAAGACGAACGGCAAAGCGGTAATCGTTTTTCGATTTGGCCATGGCAATCTGCGCGTCGTAATCGATAGCATGAATATCTACGTCTTCGAGTGTGGCGTCTACATTTTCTTTGCGTTTCGATTTGCCTTTGAAAAGCAGGTTGCCTCCTGTTCCGGTTGCTTTGATAATGAAAAATACGAGTAACGCAGCGCCAAGTATGATGAAGAAAAGGGTGAGCCAGTTGAAATTCGGGCCACCGCTACTGCTGCCGGTGGAAGGTTCGTTTGTCTGGTCAGTCAGGCTCTCGAGCAGATCGTCGAGCAGGCGATCGAAAAAAGATTTTTCACCGTCGGACGATTGCTCTTCGGTCACGTATTTCCAGTCTTCGTCCCTGTAAACTTGCTCCTGCGTTACAGGATCAGGTTGACGCAAAAGAACAGCCGATGAATCGTTCTGTATGCCCACCGTATCTTTCGCGGCATACAAGGAACTTCCCGGCCCTGCTACCAACAGGACCAGCAGCAACCTGCGCAGGAACCGGTTAATATGTGAGCTCAATGTGATCATCGTCTTTGTTCTTGCCAATCTGGTCAAGCATTTCGAGTGTTCCTTTTCCGTCTTTCTTTTCTTTGAGACTGTAAAAATGCAAGGCAATGGCCGCAGAGAAAACGGAATAAATTAATGTGCGGGCAAATTCTCCCAGCGACGTGAGAATACTTTCCAGAAGTTTCCAGTCTACATCTGTATTCGATGTGGGATCAAAAGTGGAAAGCTGCGCGAGCATCGCGAGTATTTCTGCAGGCAATGAGATTACCGTTCCCAAAACGGCGAGCAACATCCACATGCAGAAAAATATAACCCATGTCGACCACCAGTTTCCGCTGAGTACTGTTGCTGCCAGTCGCATTCCGGAAAATGGATTTCGTTTTTCTTTATCTGCGTGCCGTGCAAAAAATATGGAATACATAAAATACCAGAATGGAAACCGCACGAGAAAATACACGAGATAACCGACGATGAGCAGGAATACGCCTGCGCCAACCGAAAGTTCGGCCACACCGTAGATCAACGTTGCAACCACGATGCTCAGCAGCGTCACCATCACAAAAACCAGGATCGCGGTAAGAGCTGTTCCTCCAAAATCGGAGAAGAGTGATTTTGTAACGTCGTTCACATCAAACTTACCCGGACCTTTTTCTTTGTAGACCTTGATGAAATGACTCACCACCATGGCCGTAACCAAACCGTTGATGATCCAGCGCAGCTGTGTGTAAATTGTTCGCGAGGCCACGTAAGAACCAATACGGTCCCAGTCAAAATCCGGGTCGCCAATAATATTTACTTCGTAAAACGTATGGATCGTGCACGTAAACAATGTAACCGGCCCAACGAGAAAAAGGATCGTTTTGAAGAACACGACAAAGTTTTCGCGGATCAGTTTTCTTGTATCCGAGAACACCTTGCCAAAGGCCCTTATCTGCTCAAACTTTAATGGAAGTTCCTTTTGATTCATAAACGGATTCCTTTACCCTGCTGGAACGGTCAATCTGCAGATCTCCTTCTTCAAAACGGTTAATCATGTATGCTCCCCGGATGATGAGCGCAATTCCTGCTAATTCACAGAACGCAAAAAAGATATACGTTCCTATATCCGGTGGTTTGTTGGTGATCGCCTGCATGACAAGTGCCAGCGTGGGCAGCAGAATGAGCAATAGTCCCATGAGAATTCTCGAGAGCGTAACGGGGTTAACGTGACGCACCGTAGTGAGGTATTCCAGGACTGAAATCTCTTTTCCATTCTCGTTGATCTTCACGAAATACAAAACGATCGGTGAAATGGGCGACGTGATAATAATCGCAAACCAGGTGACGATCTTGGTCAGCACACTGTACGCGAGCATGACAGACTCTTTTTTCTGACCGGCTGCGAGCACGAACGGAAAAGCAATGAAATACCAGACGACGAAAACAAGCGATCCGAAAATGATACACATGCGTCCGGCATCGTTCATTTCGGTGAAGCGTGTAACAAATCCTTCGAAGAAAGCAGCGAGAAAGAAAAACGGGATCAACCCGATGGCAATTTTCAATGCTTCACGCGCACCACGCATAAACGCAATTCCCCTCGGCCACGCTCCCGGGAACCACAACGCATTGCCCATGGCAATTCCTCCTGCGCCTGCAACAATGATGCACCAGATCTCAATCACACCGTGAATCCAAACGGTAAGCAATGCTTCCTGGAGTTGTCCGGCATCGGCAAGGAAATACATGAACGCGCCAAGCATGACTCCGTTGCGGAACAGGAGAAATCCTACACCCAGCCAATGGAAAAGTCCGGCGAGTATGCAGAAGATGGCCACCTTGCTGTTATTTAATGCAATGAAAAAGAACATTGCAAAATGATTCTCGGATTTATACACACCCAGCGGATCTCCGTTGCTGATGTTTTCGAGTGTCATGTCCACGTACTCATCACCCATGATCAGCCGCACGAAACCGGAATCGTTGGCCGCAGAGATCACACCGATCCACATCGACACTGCAAAAATCAAAAACGCGATGTAGAGGTTCATTTGCTGACCACGCATGAGCAAAGGGAATTCCCTCGACCAGAACGTAAGTAAGCGTGAACGTTTTTCTTTTTTGTTCTTGTAAATTTCCTGGTGAATGCGGGCAGCAAGATCGTTGAGGTATTTTTCGGTATTCGATCCGGGATAAAAAGTACGTGCCCAGGAAAGATCATCTGTAATGCGGACAAACAAATCGGCCAGCGCATCAGGGTCTTTGAAATCCCCGACGTTAAGCAGG
>DATHKF010000638.1:0-4723 GCA_035489505.1 Bacteroidia bacterium
GATTTTCAAAGTAACCGGTATTCCGATGACCGAAGAACAATCCGTTCGCAGCCGCGGCGATTTGTACCGCGAGTACCAGCGGACAACGAGTGCGTTTGTTCCCTGGTTTAAAAAGGAATAATCAGGCAGAGAATCTGTCGCGCAGCGACATCAATCAATTTAAAATTCTTTTTAGCACCAATCGCATCTGCGCCATCAGCGTAATCTGCGGCAAAAGTCAGGCAATATGTGGTACGACGGCTTATTAGAAAAAAATCGCATCCCGGATTCTCTGCTTCGTTCCGGAATCCGCAAGCTGCTACGCCAACGTCTGAGCGACGAAAACAAAGGCAACGTCGAAGCACAGCAGGCGCACCTCATGAAGCTGATTGCCGAATTGAAAAGTTCCCCGATCGCTGTGAACACTGCAGATGCGAATGAACAACATTACGAAGTGCCCACAGCGTTCTACCAGTACTGTCTCGGCAAGCATCTCAAATACAGCAGCGGTTATTGGAAAGATGGTGTAGCCGACATCGACACTTCAGAGCGCGACATGCTCGAACTCACTTGCCAGCGGGCAGAACTCGCAGACGGACAGGACGTGATGGAACTCGGTTGCGGCTGGGGATCACTTTCACTCTTCATGTCGGCGAAATTTCCCAAAAGCAATTTCACCGTAGTGTCCAATTCACGTACGCAGAAAATTTACATCGACGAACAGGCGAAGCTTCGCGGAATAAATAACCTCGAAGTCATCACGTGTGACATCAACAATTTCGCCATTGATAAAAAATTCGACCGGGTTGTTTCCGTCGAAATGTTCGAGCACATGCGTAATTATGAAAAGCTCATGAAGCTCGTTGCCGATGCATTGAAGGAAAACGGAAAATTGTTTGTCCACATTTTTACGCACAAAGAATACGCGTATAAATTCGAAGTGCTCGACGACACCGACTGGATGAGTAAATATTTTTTCACCGGCGGAATTATGCCCAGCGACGATTTGCTTCTGTACTTCAACGATCACCACGCCATTGAACAGCACTGGCACGTGAACGGCATGCACTATAGCAAAACGTCTGAAGCGTGGTTGCAGAACATGGACCGGCACAAGCAGCAGATCATGCCGTTGTTTGAAAAAACGTATGGCAACGCCCAGGCACTGAAATGGTGGGTGTACTGGCGCATTTTTTACATGGCCTGCGCCGAACTCTGGGGATACAAAAACGGCAACGAATGGATCGTGAGCCATTATCTTTTTCGTAAAAAATAATTTCAGTGGAGAAACTGGCCATCATCGGTACGGGCATTGCGGGAATGGGATGTGGCCATCATCTTCAGTCGAAGTATGATATTACGCTGTTCGAACAGAACGATTACATCGGCGGACATACCAATACCATTTCAGTAGATGAAGGCGGCACGCACGCGCACATGGACACGGGCTTCATGGTGTTCAACCGCGTAACGTATCCGTACCTCTGCAAACTCTTCGACGAAATTAAAGCGCCGGTCAAAAAAACGGACATGTCGTTCAGTGTGCAGCATGTTCCAACCGGACTTGAATATTGCGGAAGCGGCCTGAACGGATTATTCGCGCAGCGAAAAAATATTTTCAATTTCCGGTATATCCGCATGCTCAAACAGATTGCCCGGTTCAACGAAGAGAGCGTGAAAATTCTCGCCGAAGAAAAATATAGGGATTATTCCGTGCGGCAGTTCATCACCGAATTCGGTTACGGCGAAGACATGCTGTGGAAATATCTCATCCCGATGAGTTCTGCCGTGTGGAGCACACCGATGGAACTCATGCTGGAATTCCCGATCGTTACGCTCGTGCGCTTTTTTCAGAACCACGGTTTTCTCGGGTTGAACACGCAGCACCAATGGTATACCGTGGTGAACGGAAGCGAATCGTACAAGAAAATTCTTATCGCACCGTTCAAAGACAGAATAGTGGTGGGCAATGGTGCGAAATCGGTCCGCAGAGAAAATGGAAAAGTCATTGTGACCACCAAAGACGATCAGCAACACACGTTCGATAAAGTAGTGATCGCAGCACATGGCGACCAGGCATTGGCCATGCTCGAACAACCAACCGGTGAAGAATACCGCTTGTTGTCGACATTCAAATACCAGGAGAACATGGCGGTTGTTCATACCGATGAATCGATCATGCCGAAAACAAGATCGACCTGGAGCAGCTGGAACTACCGCATCGAAGAACGGAACGGGAAACAGCTTCCGAGCACCATTTACTGGATGAACTGTTTACAGGGTGTTTCGGAAAAGAAAAATTACTTTGTGTCGATCAACCCGGTCGAAGGAAGTCTTGATCCATCGAAGGTGATTAAGTCCATCGCGTACGAACATCCGTTGTTCGATGTTCCTGCAATACGCGCGCAGGAGGAATTGCATCGCCTGAATGAAACCGGACCTGTGTATTTCTGCGGGAGTTATTTCCGGTACGGATTTCATGAAGATGCGTATATGAGTGCGGTTGAATTGTGTTCAAAATTGTAGAGGCGATGGCAATGCATGCAAAAAATAACCACGGCGACACGGCGGCACAGCGCTTAGTGTTTGATAACCATTACCCACGTCGGCACGGCGCTGGTAAGTATCACTTCGTGATATTATTATTGCCGCGCAACGCCTTAAATCGCGAAGCGATTTACTCCGTTCGCCGTGCCGACGCAGGAAGCAGATTAAGCCATGCGCTGTGTCGCCGTGGTTATTTAAAATTTTTCGGATCTGTGGCAAAAAACATGATCTATGAAAAATCATCGCCTTATTGAATAGTACCTTACAATATTTTACGCGATCTTATATCTGAAAATGAACTCCTGTTTATATAGAGCCAAAGTCATGCACAACCGCCTTGAACCCAAAGTTCACCGGTTTCATTACAATGTCTTTATGTTTTATGTCGATCTCGATGAAATCGATTCGCTGGCGAAAAAGCTCTTCATGTTTTCGCGGAACAAGTTCAATTTTTTCAGCTTCCGCGACGGAGAACATTTGCAGCTGCCGGCAGAAAATCCGGACAAGACAAAAAATACGAAACAGCACATTCTCGATTATCTCACGCAAAACGGAATAACCAACGTTGACGGAAAAATCATGTTGCTGACGGGCATGAACGTGCTCGGGTATAACTTCAACCCCGTTTCATTTTACTTCTGCTACGACAAACAGGGAAAACCGGTTTGTTCGGTGGCAGAAGTCAGCAATACGTTCCGTGAAATGAAACCTTTCCTCTTGTCGGCTGAAAACTACAACGGTGAAAAGTTTCATCTCAACACGACCAAGTATTTTTATGTTTCTCCGTTTTTTGAGCACGATTCGAACTTCGATTTTTCCTTTGCTATTCCCGGTGAAAAACTGAACATCCGCATTGATACCCTCAAAGACAACCGGAAGGTTTTCATCAGTACGCTCACCGGCACGAAAAAGACACTGAATGGGGCCAATCTTTTCTGGTACGCCATTCGTTTCCCGTTCATCCCGCTTAAAATCATTTCGCTGATTCACTGGAATGCCTTATTATTATGGCTGAAGAAAATCCCATATCATAAAAAGGCCGCAAATCCGGATCTCCAGCGGGGTGTTTACCGCAAATTCGAAGAATAACTATGTCCGCTGAAAAACTATATCTCGAAACAGGTCGTACATTGAAGGGCGCGGAAGAGGGACAGTTGTTTGGAAAGCCCTGTTTCAAAGTCAGCGGGAAACCGTTTGTTGCGTATTTTAAAGAGTGCATGGTTTTTAAACTGAATGGAAAAATCCATGAAGAAACGCTGGCCCTGAAAGGCGCAGTGCTCTTCGATCCTTCCGGAAAGAAACGTCCAATGAAGGAATGGGTCCAGGTTCCATTCGAACACAAAACAAAATGGAAGGAATTAGCAGCAGCAGCGATGAAGTACGTGAAGAGCATTTCGAAGTAAGGATGTCAGCAAAAACCGGTGCAGCAGTGAAGCCGGGGTTTTACCAGAAAACGGTACTGACGCTCTTGTCGAAAATGAATCTTGGCAGGCTTAATCTTACTTTGCCCGGTGGAGAAGTGGTTTCCTTCGGGAATGGTGAAGGTGAGATTGCTGCGAACGTAACAATCAACCACCCGTATTTTTTCAAGCGTTGTGTATTGTATGGTGATGTTGGTTTCGGCGAGGCTTATGTGGCGAACGAATGGGAAACCGACAACATCACGAACGTCATCAAATGGTTTTTGCTGAATGTCGACAATGCGCCTTCGGTTTCCGGAAGTGCAGCGGGTTCGGTCATGCTGAATATGCTCAAAGGGTTCAATACGATCCGTCACCTGCGTCGCACGAACAGTCTCAAAGGTTCACGCAAAAATATTTCCGAGCATTACGATCTCAACAACGATTTCTTCGCGCTGTTCCTCGATCCGTCGATGACGTATTCGTCGGCGTATTTCAAAGAAGACCACATGAACCTCCAGCAGGCGCAGTATGAAAAATACGATCGTCTCTGCCAGCAGCTTCAACTCAAACCAACCGATCACGTATTGGAAATCGGGAGCGGCTGGGGTGGAAATGCCATACACATCGCTACCAAATACGGGTGCAAAGTAACTACGGTTACCATTTCAGAAGAGCAGCACAAGCTCGCAACGCAGCGTGTGGCCGAACATAATCTCTCACACCAGGTTGATGTGGTTGTGCTCGACTACCGGAAAGTCACGGGCAAATTCGATAAAATTGTTTCCATCGAAATG
>DATHKF010000639.1:0-2547 GCA_035489505.1 Bacteroidia bacterium
ATCTGCAGTTGACCTCTGCAAACGGATACTTTCTGATTACGGAAACAACCTCGATGCGCTTGCGAGAGGCACAGTTTCTGAATTGAAGAAGTACCGGGGAATGGGCGAGGCCAAAGCAATTACCATTGCGGCAGCTATGGAATTGGGAAGACGCCGTGCCGCTGTACCCACGGAAGGAAACAACTCGATTACCGGTAGCGAAGTTGCCTGGAAACTCATCGCGCCGGTGCTCTCCGACCTTGCGCATGAAGAATTCTGGGTGCTTCTTCTGAACCGCGCCAATACGGTAACGCGCAAGGAAATTATCAGCAAAGGCGGAATGAACAGCACGGTTGTTGATCCCAAAATTGTGTTCAGGGTGGCGCTGGAGCACGGAGCTTCCGGGGTTATTCTCTGTCACAATCATCCCTCAGGGTCGGTGAAGCCGAGTGAACAGGATTTACGCCTGACACGCCGTTTGATGGAAGGCGCAAATATTCTTGACATTTCTTTGCTCGATCATATCATCGTAGGTGCAAAAACATACTTTAGCTTTGCAGACGACGGTTTGTTGTAGACGAGAGGCGATAGGCGATAGTCGGTAGTACGTACTACCGACTATCGTCTCCCGGCTGTCGTCTCCGCTGTCTCCGATCTAATACGTATGTTGAAAATCCTTACCGTTATCGGGGCGCGTCCCCAGATCATTAAAGCTGCTGCGCTGAGCAGGACGATCCGTTTGCATTTTTCAGGACAAATCACCGAACTCATTGTGCATACGGGCCAGCACTACGACGAGAATATGTCGCAGGTGTTTTTTGACGAGATGGGAATTCCGGCGCCTCATTATAATCTCAATGTAGGATCGGGAACACATGGCGGACAAACTGCTGCAATGATTTCGGGCCTGGAGAAAATCCTTCTCGAAGAGAAACCGCATGCGCTGGTGTTGTACGGCGATACGAATTCCACATTGGCTGGCGCTGTAGCCGCATCGAAACTGCATATACCGGTGGTCCACATTGAAGCCGGGCTGCGTTCTTTCAATAAATCGATGCCGGAAGAAATTAACCGCGTACTCTGCGACCATGTTTCCACGTTATTGTTTTCGCCAACCAAAGCCGGGTTTGACCACCTGGTGAATGAAGGTGTGGCTAAAAAACAAAACCCGGTACGCGCGAATGCTGATGCGCCTGCGGTTTATCATTGCGGTGATATCATGTACGACAACAGTTTGTATTTCGGTGAAATTGCTTCGGAGAAAACAGATATTCTCCAGAGAGAAAAACTGCAAAGCGGAAAGTTTCTGCTTGCTACAGTTCACCGCGACAATAACACCGATATCGCCGAACGGCTCTTCGCCATTTTCACGGCATTCGATAAACTGAGCAAAGCAAAAAATATCCCTGTCGTGCTGCCGTTGCATCCACGCACGAAGAAAAATATTTCGCAGCATCCTTCGCTGCAGAAAATGATCGATTCGAATCCATTGATCCGGATTGTACCACCCGCATCTTTTTTCGAAATGATTGTCCTCGAAAAAAATGCGTTGCTGGTGGTTACTGATTCCGGCGGCGTTCAGAAAGAAGCATTTTTCTTCCGGAAGCCCTGCGTGATTTTACGACCGGAAACCGAATGGGTTGAACTGGTGGAATGCGGCGCTGCGATTCTTGCAGATGCTGATGAGTCGCGCATACTTTCGGCGACCGAAAAATTACTGTCGGCGGATATTGAATACCCGGCTTTGTTTGGCGATGGCCATGCAGCAGAATTCATGTGCAAAAAAATGCTTGAACATCTTTCCTGATGAACCGTATCCTGGTGTATACGCACAAGATCACCAACCGGAACAGGTATATTTTTCGCCTGTTCTTTAAAGAGCATTTGGGTCTGGAGCTGGAAATTACGGACCAGCTTCAGAAGCTCGAAGAATGGGTTGGCCCCAAAATGTCTTACACGCATGCGGCCGTGGGCGAAGAATTGTTTTTCTTTTCGCGCAACCTGCTTTTCGAAACGGGAATCCGTGAACAGAATATTTCCGTTTTCGATTGGGAGAACAGCAAGGTTTTTTTCGCAGCAGGAAAATCCTCCACATTACCCTTCGATCCATTCTCGTGTGCATTTTATCTCGTAAGCCGTTACGAAGAATATCTTCCGCACATCCGCGACCAGCTCGACCGTTTTGATGCACATAGCAGTCTTGCCTGGGAACATGGATTCCTGGAAGTGCCCGTGGTGAATATCTGGATACATCTCGTGGCCGATTGCCTGAAGAAGCGATTCCCCGATATCGCATTCAAACACCAGTCGTATACGTTTACGCCTACGATTGATATCGACAATGCGTATGCGTACCGGATGAAAGGTGTAATGCGTTCTACCGGTGGATACCTGCGTTCACTGATCAATTTCGATTTCGCAGATTTCCGGATGCGTACCCGCGTATTGCTCCGGCTCGAGAAAGATCCGTATGATACTTATGAATACCAGTTGGCGATCCAGAAAAAATACAAGTTCAAGCCCGTCTATTTTTTTCTGCTGGGTGACTACGGCGTGAATGACAAAAAT